>NZ_BAFS01000466.1 GCF_000308415.1 Nocardia asiatica NBRC 100129
CGCTGAAGTGGTCGTAGCGGAACTGGTCGGTGTGCAGGTACCAGTAGGCGGTTTGAATCATCTGCCGCGGTGGCCGTGACCAGTCCGATCCGAAGGCCAGCTGTGACCAGCCGGTGACCGGGCGGCATTTCTCCTGTCCGACGTAGTGGGCCCATCCGCCGCCGTTGACTCCCTGACAGCCGGTGAGGGTGGTCAGGGTGAGGAAGGCGCGGTAGATGGTGTCGGAGTGGAACCAGTGGTTGGTGCCCGCGCCCATGATGATCATCGACCGGCCGCGTGATTCCTCGGCATTGGCCGCGAACTCCCGCGCGATCCGCGCGACGGCGGGTGCGGGAACACCGGTGATCGTCTCCTGCCAGGCGGGGGTGTAGGGCTCACCCGCGTCGTCGTAGCCGGAGGGCCAGCGCCCGGGCAAGCCGTCGCGCCGCACACCGAACTGCGCCAGCAGCAGATCGAAGACGGTGATCACCAGATGCCCGCCGATCCGGCGCACCGGCACCCCACGCCGGAGACTGCCGGGTTCGGGTAGATCGAACCTGGGCAGGTCGACGTTCGCCACCTCGCCGCCGTAGACCGACAACATCGGGTCGACCGTGCCGAGATCCAGATTCCAGCGGCCCGCGCCCTGTTCGCCGTAGCGGAATCCCAGCGACCCGCCGGGCACCACCGGCTCGCCGGTCGCCGCGTCGAGCAGGACGGGTTTGAACGCGGCGGACTCGACCTCGCGGTGACCGTCGAGATCCGCGGCGGTCAGGAACTTGCCCGGCAGATAGGAGTCACCGTGCGGCCGTAGCCGGATCAGGAACGGCAGATCGGTGAATCGCTTGACGTAGTCGAGGAAGTACGGCACCTGCCGTCGCACGAAGAACTCCTGCAACACCACGTGCCCCATCGCCATCGCCAGCGCCCCGTCGGTTCCAGGAGCCGCCGCGAGCCATTCGTCGGCGAACTTGACGTTGTCGGCGTAATCCGGGGAGACCGCCACCACCTTCTGACCGCGGTAGCGGGCTTCGGCCATCCAGTGCGCGTCCGGGGTCCGGGTCACCGGCAGGTTCGAACCCCACATGATCAAATACCCGGCATCCCACCAGTCCCCGGACTCCGGCACATCGGTTTGATCCCCGAACACCTGCGGCGAGGCCACCGGCAGGTCGGCGTACCAGTCGTAGAACGACAGCATCGTCCCGCCCAGCAACGACACGAACCGAGCACCGGAGGCATGCGAAACCATCGACATCGCCGGGATCGGGGAGAACCCCGCCACCCGGTCGGGCCCGTAGCGTTCGATCGTGTGCACATGCGCGGCAGCGACCAACTCGGCGGCCTCGTCCCAGGACGTTCGCACCAGCCCACCTTTGCCGCGCGCCGCTTTGTAGGTGCGCGCACGTTCGGGGTCCTCGACGATGCGCGCCCACGCGGTCACCGGGTCGCCGGTGGCGGCTTTGGCTTCGCGGTACATCTGGAGCAGCACCGCCCGGACATACGGGTAGCGCACCCGGGTCGGTGAGTAGGTGTACCACGAGAACGCCGCGCCACGCGGGCAGCCGCGCGGCTCGTATTCCGGGCGATCGGGCCCCACCGACGGGTAGTCGGTTTGCTGCGTTTCCCAGGTGATGATCCCGTCTTTGACGTAGATCTTCCAGGAGCACGACCCGGTGCAGTTCACCCCATGGGTCGAACGCACCACCTTGTCGTGGCTCCAGCGGTCCCGGTAGAACTGGTCCGCGCCTCTGCCGCCGATTTGATATAGCGTCCGACTGTCGTCGGATATCTGGGCGCGGGTGAAGAATTTGCGCGTCGCCACCAGGGCGTCGGTCAATTCGGTATCCAGTCCCGCCGGGCGGGAGTGGTTTTCGGCCTCGGTGTTCACCGGGTCATTCCTCCTGAAGATGGTGCTGGATCACGGCAACGTGTAGCTCATGGCCGGGTGTGCGTGAGCACCGAACGGCGCACGGTGTTCAGGGTGAACCCGACGGTGGCCGCGGCCACGACAGCCAGTGCGGCCAGCCCGAGCGCGTAGGAGCCCAGTGCGCCGAAGAGCGCGCCCATCACCAGCGGCGGCACGAATCCGCCGAGTCCTCCGGCGGCGCCGACCACACCGGTCACCGAACCGACCTTGTCCCCGGGGGCCAACAACGCGACCAAGGCGAACACGGCGCCGCTGCCCGCGCCCAGCGCGGCGGCCATGGACAGGAACGCCACCGTGCTCACCGGCATCAGAGCCGGGGTGAACGCCTGCACCAGAGCGGCGACGGTCACCACCGAGAAGCCCGCCGCGAGCACCCGGACCGGGCCGACGCGGTCCGACAACCAGCCGCCGACCGGGCGCATCAACACGGCCAGCAGCACGAAGCCGGCCATCCGGTTGGCCGCGTCGGCCTGGGTCAGCCCGTAGACCGACTTCAGGTAGGCGGGCAGATACACCGAGAACGCCACGTACCCGCCGAAGGCCACCGCGTACAGCGCCGCTGCTTGCCAGGTCAGGGGCAGCCGTGCGGTATCGGCCAGCCGCCTGCCCACCGATTCCGTCGGCACCGATCGGCCCGGCGCGTCACGCAACCACACCGCCGCGACCACGGCGTAGACCGCCAGCACTCCGGCGGTGACCAGGAACGGTGTTGCCGTCGACCCCAGGTCGACCAGCCGCACCGTGGTGAGCGCACTGATCGCCGTGCCGCCCATCCCGGCGCCGAACACCCCGATCGCCAACCCACGCCGCTGCGGCGGAAACCACGCGTTGACGAACGGCACACCGACCGCGAACGCGGTGCCGCCGATACCCAGGAAGAAGCCGCCGATCAGCAGCGCCATCAGCGAGCCGTGCCCGATCAGCCCGATGAACAACACCGGCACGATCGTGATGATCGATATCGCCGGGAACATCACCCGGCCTCCGAACCGGTCGGTCAACGCCCCCACCGGGATCCGGCCGACCGAGCCGACGACCACCGGGACCGCGACCAGCAGCGCCTGCTCGAAGGCGCTCAATCGCAGGGCATCCTGGAATTGCGGACCCCAGGGGGCTCAGCAGCGCCCACGCCCAGAAATTGACCGCGAACCCGATCGTGGCCAGCGCTACCATCACCCCCCGTTGCCAAGTCACGGATGTCACGTCGACAGCGGCGCGGTGTGGCGCCGGGCCCGCCGCGAAGTTGGACTGTGCTGTGTAAGGGCTGGAAGTCATGGTGTCGCCGGACCCGTCGCTCGTATCGTCTCAGGCCCGTCCGCGTGGCGGCCGAGCGTCCGTCATATAGCGGTCGACCGGCTAGGGCCCACCGGCTCGCGACTGCAGGCCGGATTGCCCTAACGGAGGTCGACAGTGAATAACGTTCCTCCCAACGCCTCGGCGTAAACGCCCGCCCGGTTCGTGCGGGCGATCTCCCTGTCGGGACCGGGCCTCGTGCGGCGGGCCGGGTGCGGACGTTCGTCGGCGGACCGCCGCCGGGTGGCGATGGGGCCACGGCACGCCCGCCAGCTCGCCAAAGGCAGGACCCGCGGTCGTCGCTCGCGGATGGGCTGCCCGGCCCGGTGCGATCTTCCTCGGGGGTCGGCGTCGTGCTGCCAAGGGTGGTCTGTGGGTGCCAGAATGTCGGGTATGCAAGGTGCATCGACCGAGTACGGCCTAGAAGGCAGACCGCCGGTGATCGGCACGCTGGCCCAATCCCGACTGCGTGAGTTGCTCGCCGAAGTGCAGGATCGCATCACGGAGATCGTCGGCGTGCGCGATCAGATGGATCGGCTCATCGAGGCGATGCTCGTGGTCACGGCCGGCCTGGAGCTGGACAACACGCTGCGGGCGATCGTCCATACCGCGATCGAACTGGTCGATGCCCGCTACGGTGCGCTCGGCGTGCGGGAGACCGACAAGAACTCCAAGGAGCTGGCCGAGTTCGTGTATGAGGGCATCGATGACCGCACCCGGGTGCTGATCGGTGATTTGCCGCGCGGGCACGGTGTGCTCGGGCTACTGTTCGAGCAGCCGAAACCGATCCGGCTGGCCGATATGTCCGCGCATCCGTCGTCGGTCGGCTTCCCCGCCAATCATCCACCGATGAAGACCTTCCTCGGGGTGCCGGTCCAGGTCCGCGACGAGATCTTCGGCAATCTGTATCTGACCGAGAAGGCAGGCGGTCAGGAGTTCACCGAAGACGACCAGGTCGTCGTGCAGGCGTTGGCGGCCGCGGCGGGCATCGCCATCGCCAATGCCCGCCTCTACGAGGAATCCCGGATCCGGCAGCAGTGGCTGGAAGCCACGCAGGATGTCGCGGCGGTCGTGCTGGCCGGCGGGGAACCGGCCGAAGTGCTCGAATTGATCACCGAACGCGTGCTGACGCTGACCGAGTCGGTGTGCGCCTATCTCGCCTTGCAGGAAGATCCCGAGATGCCGTCGGAGGAGGTCAGCGAACTCGTCGTGGCCGCGGCGGCCGGAGCCGACGCCGAGGGGATCCTCGGCCAGCGCATCTCGCTCGACGGGTCACACACCGGCGCGGCCTACCGCGACCTGGAAGGTTGCTGGGCTGATGGACCGGGCGGCGGCCTGAGGCTGGATTCGTCCGTGAAGTACGGTCCCGCGCTGACCTCGCCGTTGCGGGCGGGGCAGTCGGTCATCGGCGTCCTGACCGTCATGCGCTCGGCCGAGATGCCGACCTTGGACGCCGCGGGCCGGACGATGATGACAGCCTTCGCCGATCAAGCCGCCCTGGCCTTGCAATTGGCGAACAGTCAGCGCAGAATGCGCGAACTCGACGTCGTCTCCGAACGCGACCGTATCGCCCGCGACCTTCACGACCACGTCATCCAACGGCTTTTCGCCGTCGGGCTGTCGTTGCAGGGCACCGCGCAGCGCGCCCGCACACCCGAGGTCAAGGTCAGGCTCAGCGAGACCATCAACGACGTGCAAACCATCGTGCAGGATATCCGGCACTCGATCTTCGATCTGCATTCCAGCACGTCCGCGGAAGCGCCGGTCCTGCGCAAACGCTTGCACGCCGTGGTGGCCGAGATGACCGCGGAAACCGAGTTGCGCACTTCGATCCGACTGGCCGGGCCGGTGTCGGTGCTGACCTCCACCATTTTCGACCACGTCGAAGCGGTGCTGCGGGAATCACTCAGCAACGTGGTTCGGCACGCGCATGCCAGTACGGTCTCGGTCAAGCTCAATATCGGCGACGACGTCGTCCTCGAAGTCGCCGACAACGGTATCGGCCTGCCCGAGGAGCTCTCCCGGCGCAGCGGGCTGGCCAACATGGCCGCTCGGACCGAAGAGTCGGGTGGCAGTTTCAGCGCCGGGAAAGGCCCCGCCGGCGGCACGGTTGTCCGCTGGTCGGTTCCGCTGCCGCATGGGTCGGCGCGCTGATTCCGCGGTCGAACCCGCCCGCGGCCGGTGACGTTTCGCCGCGACGCGCCCGATCTGCCGCGCGCGCCGGTCGCGGTTCCGAACTCATCGGCTGGGTGACTCGCTGACGACCGGCGCGAATCCGCGGGCGTGCGCGATCGCGTCCGGGGTGTGGGCGAAGATGTGCGCCTGCCCGCCCGAGGGCAGGGCGCCGACAGCGGCCAGTCGCCGGTGGTGGTCGGCGCGCAGTCCGGACATGAGCACGGTGATGCCTCGGTGTTCGAGTTTGCCGATGGCGTCCTTGAGCATGAGGGCGCCGGTGGTGTCGAGGGCGGTGATGTGGGACATGCGCAGGATGACCACACGCACGTCGGACACCTCGGTCAGTTCCAGGAGGAAGCGGTGCGCGGCGAAGAACAGCGGGCCGTCGATGCGGTAGGCGACGATGTGGTCGTGCAGCAGGTCGTGTTCCTCTGTCAGATGATCGGTGTCGTCGGTCTGGTCGCCGAGCGGAATCTGGTGCAGTCGCGCTTCTTTGGCGACCGATCGTAAGGCGAGAACGATCGCGATGCCGACGCCGACGGCGACCGCGGTCACCAGATCCAGGGCGACCGTCACGAAGAAGGTGGCGGCCATGATCGCCGCGTCCGCTCTGGAAGCGCGGGCGATGGCGGCCAAGGACGCGGTCTCCACCATGCGCACGGTGGTTGCCAGCAGTACTCCGGCGAGTGCCGCCAGGGGGATGTCGGCGACCAGTGGCGCGGCGAGATAGATGAGGGCGGCGAGCACCACGGCGTGGGTGACCGCAGAAAGCCGGGTGCGTGCGCCGGAGCGAACATTGACCGCTGTCCGAGCGATCGCTCCGGTGGCCGGGACGCCGCCGAACAGGGGGGCGGCGATGTTGGCCAGGCCCTGACCGAACAGTTCACGGTCGGGGTCGTGGCGGGTTCCGACGGCCATGGCGTCGGCGGCAGTGGCCGACAGTAGTGACTCCAAGGCCGCCAGGGCGGCGACCGCCAAAGCGGGAACGATCAATTCGGCCAACTGCTCCGGGTGCAGGAAACCTATGGTGGGGAGCTGCAATCCGGACGGGATCGTCCCGATGGGTGCGAGGGCCAGGTCGAACACCTGCCCCGCCGCTGTGGCGGCGGCGACAGCGATCAGCGCGAACGGCAGTTTCGGCAGGTACCGGCCGCCGACGAGCACCACCGTGGCCACGGCCAGCGCGGTCGCGAGTGCCAGATGGTGGGGATGTGAGACGTACTCGCGTACGGCATGGAAGGCGGTCTGCCAGACCTTCTCGCCTTCGGCGTCGGAGATGCCGAGAGCGGTGGGTAGCTGTTGCAGCGCGATGACGACCGCGATGCCGGCGGTGAACCCCTCGATCACCGGGGCCGGCATGTACCGTACCGCCCGTCCGACCCCGGCGACCGCGAGAACCACCAGCACGAGGCCGGCTATCAAGCCCACGGCCAGCACCCCGCTGCCGCCGTGCTGATGGAAAATCGGCACCAGCACCACCGTCATGGCGCCGGTCGGGCCCGACACCTGGAATCGGGATCCGCCGAACACCGCCGCCACCGCACCGGCCACGACCGCCGTCGCCAGGCCTGCCGCGGCGCCGAGTCCGGAACTGATCCCGAATCCGAGTGCCAGGGGCAACGCGACGAGGGCGACGAGCAGCCCCGACAGCAGGTCCGCGCCCGGGGCGTGCACGGCGGGCTTCCAATCCGACCACCTCGGGAGCAACGCGCGCACGCTCACCGCGCGTCTGCCGGACGAATCTTCGACGTCGGCAGTTGCTCTCGCCCGGCGACCCCAGCCACCGAGGCGGGGATGGCTGGGTTGTGGGTCGGTGCGGGCACCGTTCCGGTGGCGGTAGCCGAACGTTCGGTCACGACGGGTCTCTCCTTCACGAAACATTTAGTTTAGAAACTCTGCAACTATTGGCCGCGTCTCGGTGACTTCCGAGCACGCGGGCTCAGCCGGTTTCCTGCTCCAGCGCTTCGGCCTGTCCGGCAACCACGCCGGTGAGGATGGCGCGCGCCGTGGCGAGGAGCTGGGCGACCTCCGGCGAGGTGAGGGCGTAGGTCACCGACAGTCCCTCACGTCGGGCGGTGACCAAGCCGGCGCGGCGGAGGATGGCCAGTTGCTGTGACAGATTCGCCGCCTCCACCTCGATCTCGCTCAGCATCTCCGACACCGCGTGCTCGCGGTCGCTGAGCAGCTCCAGCGCGCGGATCCGCACGGGATGACCGAGCGTTTTGAAGAAATCGGCTTTCATCTGGTACAGCGGTCTCTGTAGTCCAGGCATCAGCGCCCGCTCCCTTCCGCTGACCATCGGCATCGGCGACCACCTTGCTATCTGCAGAGTTTAGCAAACAGCGAAGAAGTCGGCCGCCGACGGGTCCACGCGAGCACGTTCCGACGGTCAGCCGGTCGGCACGGGATCGATGCGGAAGACGGGGTAGTCCGACGCGATCCGCTCGTAGTCGGCGAGCGGAGCGTCCGGGCCGACCGGTATGTGCGGGCGGGCTCCGGGAGCCACACGCACGTACCGGCGCAGAATCGCCGCCCGCTGTCCGGAGTCGACCTCCTTCAACCGAACCTCCTCACTGTCGCCGTGACGCAGCAGGGCGTGGCCCTCGGCGGCGGCCACGTTGCGCAACCCAGTTCGCGTTCTTGCCCAGCATCGACACCACATAGCGTTGGCCGCAGAACTCCGTGAGCACCACCGGGAACCAGATCACACGCTTACTGCGCCGCCCGCGGACACCCAGTGCCGCCACCAAGCGCGGCGCGATCCCCGCGGCGAAAACCCGAGCCGAGAGACGATTTCGAATCCGAGCGAACAGGTTCGGCCTACCCCTGCGGTACAACCAGCGCAAGTAGTTGTCATATGCCCGCATGATGCACTCCTCGGAGGAGGGCTCAGTCCCGAGCCGTCGATTCCCTGACTGTCGGCGCGCCGCACGTCACCCGCGCAGGGGCCTCATGCCAGCGACGCACCCATTCCACGTCCGTATCGCTCAGTGTCATCCCGGGACCGAAGTCGCCCGGCAGCGCCACCGAGGTGAGAATGTGCAGTCGCCGACGGCGCGGGACAGCTTCGACCGCTGCCCAGGCATTCTGCCGCACCGCTTCCCACGGGTGACGCGCCTCCGACAGCCGTGTCAGCGGGCTTGTGCGTCGGATCGGGTAACGCACTTCGAAGCTCGGCGCCCGCCGCTGTCGCCGCCGGTCAGAACGAGCAACAGGAGCGGGCAGGCCAGGACGACCTGGAACAGCAGCAGCGAGAAAGCGGGCAGGCCGGACAGGACGAGTGCGGTGACGAGGACGGTCAGCGCGAGCACATACAGCGGTGCGTGGCGCAGATTCATGATCTTCCCTCGCGGGTCGGATCCGCACGCCGCGTCGGCGGAGTGATCAGGCCGTAGTCGCCGTCGAAGCGGTGGTACAGCACGCTGCCGCGATCGGAGGCCTTGTCACGGAAGAAGACGAACGGCAGGCCGGTCAGCTCCAGTCGCGTGATGGCGTCCTGGACCTCGAGCACCGGCGCGGGTATCGGGCTCGTGGTGAACGGCATGGCACCGTTGGTGACGGCCTCCGGCCGCGGACTCACCTGCGCGAGACGGTAACCGGTGTCGTCGGCACGGTAGAGCACACTGTCGACGTCGGTGCCGGATTCGGTGAACAGGTGGAAGTCGTAGTCCATGGTCTCCATGTCGAAGACCGCCTCGTCGCAGGTTTCGCCGACCAGCGCATACGATTTGCGCCGGACGATGCGTCGCTGCTCGGCGGCTTCCAGGCCGTGCGGTAGCGCGGCGCGGGCGGGGTCGTCGTGGCGCCAGTGCTGTGGGCGCAGACCGGGCCGTCCGCCCCGCACCGCCTGCCAGTGCCGCGCCAGCCGCTCGAGGCGGGTCTTCAATCGGGCGGCGAGCAGGTCGATCGCTTCCCTGGTGGTCGCGGCGGCGACCTGAACCCGCACCGCGCGACCGTTCACGTTCACGTTCGCCTGCGCGACGACCGGCCGTGTCACCGCAGGGTCGGCGTGTCCGGTGACCCGGACCCGCGCCCCGAGCAACGGCTCCCGCGCGTGATCCAAAGCCGGGCCCACCTTCAGCCGTACGTAGTCGGCCGCCGCGGCGGAGACATGGTGCCCGATCGATATCTGTAGTGCCGAATCCGTGGTCCGCAGTGTGGAATCCGTCGCAGTGGCTTTACTCATGCGATCGACTCTCACACCGCTGCGGACGGTGCCGAGAGGGCCGAAAGTCCCGTCGCGTCCGGCAATGGACCACCGCCACGCATCCGCTACGGGCCCCTGCGCGTGCGTCGGCATCCCCGACCACATGGCTTGTGAAGCGAAGCGTCGGCGGCCATTTCGATGGGGCGAGGCTCTCGCCCGTGCGCAGCCGGCCGAAGGCCCGCGCAGCGCGACGTCGCACGCCGTCGACCCCGGGCATCGGCTGGGCGGAGGCGGTTCGGACGACCGAACGGGGCCGGTTGGCTCCTGGGCCGGATGACCTTTGTCTCTGCTGCTCGACTCGCGCACCCGGGATCCTCGACACAACGAATCGAGCACACTTCGAACCGAAGAGTGGACACCGTCCGAAGAGGGTGATCTGAGTGTCCGGGTATCCTCCGTTGCCCGTACGGCTGTGGCGTATGCGTCCGTGGCGAACCAACTCGCTGATCCGCGCGTCGGACCGAATCCAGGCGCTGGCCGGTATGTTCGCGATCGCGGTGGCGCTGCTCGCGGTGCCGCTCGCGGGAGCAGCGGGCACCGCCGGTTACACCGACGCCGTTGCGCGCATCCGCGTCGAGAACGCGACCAAGACCGAGACGACGGCGACTGTCATGGCGAAGCCGCAGCGGACAGTGATCGCCACCGGTGAGCACGGGACGGCCGACGAACGGTATGAGGCGGCGGTCCAGTGGAATCACAGCGGGGAAACCGGAACCGCGATCGTCGCGGTTCCGAGCGGATCGGCACTCGGCGCAACGGTCCCGATCTGGCTCGGACCCGACGGGCAGCCCACCACCGCGCCGAAGGGTACCGATGCCGCGGTCGGGGAGGGGGTCGGTGCTGGTCTCGCCCTGCTCGCTGGATCCTGGGGAGGCGCGCTCCTGCTCACCTGGGGTGTCGACCGGCTGCTCGATGCGCGCCGCGCCGCGACCTGGGATCGAGAATGGCGCCGAATCAGCCGCCCGCTCGGACAGGACTCGTAAGTGTGCCGGTGCGGCGGCGACACCCACAGCGGGTACGGGGACAACGCCGCTCTCCGCGCACGGCCGAGACTCTTCGGTCACCAATCGGGGGACCAACTCCGGCGTACCCGGCAGGAGTGCGATTACGCTGAGGGCATGGGTGACGGAGGTGCATCGGCATGACCAAGGTGTTCCTGGTGGACGACCACCACATCGTGCGGCGCGGCGTGGCCGACCTGATCGACGCCGAGAGCGATATGGAGGTCGTCGGTGAGGCGGGGAGCGTATCCCAGGCGCTGGCGCGTATTCCCGCACTGCGACCCGATGTCGCGGTGCTGGACGTGCGGCTGCCCGACGGAAACGGCATCGAACTGTGCCGCGAGCTGTTGAACCAGCAACTCGGATTGCGCTGCCTGATACTCACCTCGTTCACCGACGAGCAAGCCATGCTGGACGCGATCCTGGCCGGCGCCAGTGGCTACGTGATCAAGGACATCGGAACGACCGACCTCGTCGACGCAATCCGTGATGTCGGCTCGGGCAAATCACTGCTGGACAATCGGGCCGCCGCGGCACTGATGGCGAAGTTGCGCGACGAGGCCGAGGCCAAGACGGGACCGCTGGCCGCGCTCACCGACCAGGAACGCGTCCTGCTGGGGCTGCTCGGCGAGGGGCTGACGAACCGGCAGATCGCACAGCGGATGTTCTTGGCGGAGAAGACGGTGAAGAACTACGTGTCCCGGCTGCTGACTAAGCTCGGTGTGGAACGGCGCACCCAAGCCGCGGTCTTGGCATCCAAACTCAACCCGCCCACGAACGGGGAGTGAACCCAGCACGCCCGAGGACCTAGGCAAGGCCGAGTGCTGCGCCGAGGCAGGACCGGCCGCCCGGCTGCCTCGTTCCTACGAACACCCGGGACCTGGTCGTGCCGAGCGGCTCGGTCGTCGCTGGGTATGGTTTCGTCGACGACCCGGACCTCGGGCAGCGCGGACGGACCGCGCGACTGCGCTGGCCCGGGCCCGCGTTCGTGCGCGAAATACTCTGCGACGAAGATGCTTTGGGCCCGCTGGTTCGGGACCAACGACCGGCGCAGGCGCGGGGCAGGGATCCCTAACCTACGGATAGCCGAAATCACCGGATCCGAAGGGACCAGCTCATGTCAGCCCAGCCTGCTCTCAACCACCCCCACCAGCTGGCCGGAGCTCCTGTCGTGGTCGGTGTCGATGGTTCCGAGAACTCTGATCTGGCCGTCTACTGGGCCGCCGAGACCGCTGTGCACCGGCGCCGCACGTTGCGCATCGTGCACGGCCTCGATCTCGCTGCTGCACAGGCTGTTTTCGGCATGTACGACTTGATGGTGCCCGCGGTCGCCGAGACGTTGCGGGAAGAAGGCGCCGCCAGGCTGGCGACCGCGGCCCGGCTCGCCCGCCGGGTCGACCCCGGCCTGCGAGTCGAAACCGAGCTGTCGCCGGCCCATCCCGCCAGGCTGCTCGTCGAGCGATCGCGATCAGCGCATCTGATCGTGCTGGGTGCGGGACGGGGCGGCGAAATGGCCCACTTCGGATCGACAATGCTCGCGGTGACCGCGCACGGCCACGGCGACATCGTGGTCGTGCGCGACACCGGCAGCGAGCAGCGGACCCGGACCACCGGCCCCGTCGTGGTCGGCGTCGACGGCAGCGAAGTCGGCGAGGTCGCTGTCGCCGCGGCATTCGATGAAGCGAGCGTCCGCGGCACATCTCTTGTCGCGGTGCACGCCGCCACCGATTTCCATCCACCTGCCGCGCTCACCGGCCTGCTCCCGGCTCGCGAATTCGAAACCGCGGCACGGCAGATGCTGGCCGAACAACTGGCCGGGTGGCAGGAGAAATTCCCTGACGTGAAGGTGACCACCAAGATCGGTGTGGCGTCGCCGCGCGATCTGCTCAGCGCGTGGTCGAAGTCCGCGCAGCTGCTCGTGGTCGGCAGCCGCGGCCGCGGCGGATTTCGCGGCCTGCTGCTCGGTTCCACCGGCAACTTCCTCACCCATCATGCCCACTGCCCGGTCATGGTCGCCCACGAGAACTAGTTGGGGTCCCGGTAGCCATCGCGCGAAACCAACGAAGTGCCTCGACCAGCGGCGATCGCAGGGGTCGGGCGCGGGTAGGTGAGTGCCGTGGCTGCTGTGACTGTGGCGCGGTGCCGCTGACGATCCGGTGGGTGGTGCAGCGGCCGACGCTGTATTCGTCGGTGAGGTCGGCCGGGCTCGCGTCGCTCGCGAGTCAGCTCTCCCGGAGGAATTTCAGGTTGCCGGAGTTGAGTCAGGCAAACTCTCAGCAAAAATTTATCTTCCAAATGACGCAAAAACGATGCATTCCCGGGATTTCGGTGCCAGACTCTTTGGAGTGAAGATGCGCCCGAGCGGCGCTCCCGCACAAGCGCGTGAACGCGGCGGTGGCTCTCTCGACCGAACCGCCTCCGGCACGCATCCGCACGCAATGAGAACCACGATCGCTGAGGTTCATACCGAAGGAAGCGACCCACCATGAGAAATCCGAAACGATCACTTCTGTTCGCTACGGCCGTCACAGCTGCCGTCCTGGGGGCGTCGGCCTGCGGGGACGACAACGACACGTCCTCCGCGACCACGACCACCGGTCCGGCCGCCATGACGACGACCGCGGCGACGACATCGCCCACGTCGACGGGGACGCCCGCGGCGGCGGCTCCCGTCGGCCCGGGCTGCGCCGCGTATGCCGAGCAGGTGCCGACCGGGCCGGGTTCGGTGGCCGGCATGGCGACCGAACCCGTATCGGTCGCCGCGTCGAACAACCCCCTGCTCACCACGCTCGTCGCCGCGGTGTCCGGTCAGCTCAACCCGCAGGTCAACCTGGTCGGCACCCTCGACGGCGCGCAGTCCACCGTGTTCGCGCCGGTCAACGACGCTTTCGCCAAGGTTGATCCCGCGACGATCGAAACACTGAAGACCGATTCGGCCGCGCTCACCAAGCTGCTCACCTATCACGTGGTGCCGGGGCGACTGGGGCCGGACCAGATCGCGGGTGACCACAAGACCGTCGAGGGCTCCACGGTCACGGTGACCGGCAGCGGTGACGATCTCGATGTGGGTGATGCCGGTGTGATCTGTGGGGGCCTGCAGACCGCCAACGCCACCGTGTACCTGATCGATGCAGTATTGACGCCCCCTGCGGCATGACGGGCCGGCCTCGGGCAGACCGTACGGTGGTGAGCCGTTCGCTCTGCCCGGGGTCGCAATTCGCCTCCGCCCGGCGGAACGACCGGTGTCGAACCTCCCTTCGCGCACACAGTTCGCCGGCGACCGCAACCTCCGCCGTGTCGCGGCGATCACCAGCAGGCGGGCGGCTCGTGACGCCGCTCAGCTCGATTCGAGATCGGCTCCGCGTTCTCGTCGCTCCCCGCGCCCTGCTGGCGATGATGCGCTACCGCCCGGCGGAGTCCGCCGCGCGACTGTCGTGCCCATTGCTGGTCTGCGCCGCCGCCGAGGACCACGAGACACCGGTGGAGAACACTCGCGCGCTGGCCGACGCCGCGCCGCACGGCGAGTTCCGGATCTACCCCGGCACCCACTTCTCCTTCAGCCCTACGCGACACCGTCATCGCCGACCAAATCGACTTCTACCGGAAGGCCACGAGCGGCGACTGGCAGCCGGTGCCTACCGCCTCCTGAGGGGAGTCGACGCTACACTGCCCGGTCCGCGAGATCACCGGGCGCTTTCCCGCATGGATGCGCGCGCTCACGCCGCTGCCCGGCAGTAGGTTCCGGCTCGTAGCACCGTCGATGGAGCACCGCATGAGATTGTCGCGTTCGTGCGGCGGTTGCTGAACGAGCGCGGCCCGCAGGCCCGCCCGGCCGACGCCGTGTCCGCGATACCCTTTTCCGACCTCGGCCACAGGTCCCGGGGATCCGCGTCCGGCAGTGGCCGAATCGCGGACGTCTACGATGCCATCTCTCGCGCATCGGGTGGCGCGGTAGTTCACTACCCGGGGTAGGGGGGAGGTGTCGTGATGGGTCCGAATCGGCGGCGGTACATGCTGGGAGTCACGCCGATTCGGCGGCGCATCAACGCCCTGAGGTTGGACGCGGTTCCCAGTCCGCTGGCGCGGGCGACACGGTCGAGGTTCTGTTCGCCACGTTCGAGCAGCCGGCACGCCAGCGCGACGCGTTCGGTTGTCAGCCACGCCAAGGGTGTGGTTCCCAATTCCGCCTGGAAGCGACGGTGCAAGGTGGCTGGGCTGACCGCTGCGCGGGCGGCGAGGTCGGCAACTGTCATGGGCTGGTCCAAACATGTTCGGGCCCAAGCGAGTACGGGTGCCAGAGACGTGTCTTTCACACCGGCGATGGGGCGTTCGACGAACTGCCGTTGCCCTCCGTCGCGGTGGGCGGCGAAGACAAGGCGGCGACTGACCGCGGTGGCGATCTCGGCGCCGTGGTCGCGACGAATGAGGTGCAGGCCGAGATCCAGCGCGGCAGCGCTGCCTGCGGCGGTCAGCACGTCACCGTCGTCGACGTAGAGGACGTCAGGCTCCAACAGCACCTTGGGATAGCGTGCGGCGAATCGCTCGGCCCACCGCCAGTGGGTAGTGGCCCGACGCCCATCGAGAACGCCGGCTGCGGCCAATGTGAACGCCCCGGTGCAGAAGCTCACCAACCGCGCGCCTCGCTCCGCGGCCTGCCGGACGGCCCGCACCACTACCGGTGAGCACCCCGCCTCCGGGTCCGGCCGATTCGGCACGATCACTGTGTCGGCCGTCGCTACCGCGTCCAGCCCATCCACCTCGCTCAGCGTGAACCACCCACCGTGCATCCGCGCCGCACCCCCTTCGGCACACAGCCGGAACTCGTACCACGGTCGACCCAACTCCGGGCGCCGCAGCCCGAACAGCTCGGTCGCGACACCCAACTCGAACGGGTTCGAACCCTCGTCGACGATCACGACCACCCGATGCGAGGATCCACACGACATGTGCGATTTCTAGCACTTCCCTGGTCGAGGCGCACCACTGACGATGGGACGGTGAGCAATGAACCAGTCGACCTGGACGCCGCGCTGGCGGCATTCGATGACCTGTGGGCCCCGCGGATCGCCGCCAGGGTCAACGATTACGACGTCCGCATCGCCAAAGTGGCCGGCGAGTTCGCCTGGCACCGTCACGACGACACCGACGAATTCTTCCTCGTCCTCGACGGAGAACTCCGAATTGCCCTGCGCGACGAGCGCGAGGAGCGCACCGTGATCCTGCCCAAAGGTTCCCTCTTCGTCGTCCCCCGCGGTGTCGAGCACAAACCGTCCTCCACCAGCGGCGCATCCATACTCTTGTTCGAACCCACCGGCACTCCCAACACCGGCGACCACCATGAACAACTGCCCGAACACATCACCACCACCACGGGACACGCACTCGACTGATACGGACACGATGCGATCATTCGGTGAGGCCAGCCGACCTCTCCGGACCGCATGGCCCGCCTTGCACGCAATTCGGCGATAGTACGGCGAGCCCGACTCAGCGCTCGACCGCGGTCGGCCCCCGCCGCACCGCTTCGGCCGATGCAATGTAGTGGTGGCGCGGCGATGCGGGGCAGGATCGTCGGCACAGCTCAGGTAGGTGTCGAGGAACCGCGTTGCCCATCGGGGGCGGCCGTGGAACTCGAGGTCCATGGCCAGGAAGGCGACCTTCTTCGCTGTCATGGAAGGTCGGCTGCGGGCCAGATCCAGTTCGCCACGGCGGGAATGTCTTCGCCGTGCTCACGGGTCCAGGCGCGTGCGCGCCAGCGGGTGTCGACCATCTCCTGCCGCAGCCCGGCCGCCCGCTCGCGCAGCCGCGGCACTCGGTCGATCACGTCCATGACCAGGTGATAGCGGTCCAGGTCGTTGAGCATCACCATGTCGAACGGCGTCGTGGTGGTGCCCTCCTCCTCGTAGCCGCGCACATGCAGCCCGCTGTGGTTGGGAGCCGGTGGATGAGCCACGGGTAGCCCTGGAAGGCGAAGATGAGGCTGATCTCGGCGCAGAACTCGTCATCCCCAGCGCACCGCGCGCAGAGTCCGGGGTGCGCGGATGGGCGGATCCCGGTCAGACCGGTCGATGGCCCAAACGGGCTCGGAGCCCTCGGCGGGAATCCGTGCGAACTGCCGCCAGTAGGATTGTCGGGCCGCAGTGTGACTGGGTGCGCCGGGGTAGAGCTACCGTGACCTCCCAGAGAAGCCGGGAGTTGTGCCACCACGTCTTGGTCTGGCGGCAAGCGACCATTACCACCACCTGATCGCCGACACGCTGCGCGCGGCCGCGGTGAGCGACCACTCCGACTGCACCTCGTCTACCGGATGCCCGCCGTCGCCGATCGAGGTCGCGGCATGCAACCGACTTGCTGCCGCTGGCCTGTCCACCGCCCCGGTAGATCGCCGAGCGCAAGATCGCCCTTCTCCTTGGCCTGCGTAGCCCGGTCAGCGCGAACAGTGCACGGCGAACTCGTGAATCGCCCGGACGAACCCGGCGCGTTCATAGCGGTGTACCACGTGGTTCACGCGGGGGAAGGACAGCACCTGCGTCTGTGGCGCCAGCTCGACCACGCGGGCCACATCGTCGTCATCCAACGCGCCGACCAACCCGTACCGCTCGAGCCGCAGCCAGCGGGCGTGCAGCAGCAGGATCGGCACGCGGGTCCGCCTCAGCGCGTCGGCGTGCGAGAAGCCCCCGTACATCCGGCCGTCGACGAAGGCGCGGGCGAAGTCGGGGTCGAACATCGACAGCGATATATGGGACGAAACATGTAGCGAATCCGCTCCATAAACGTGTCCTATCGGCGGATCGAACCCCGTCCCACAACCTTCGTCGTCGGGTGTAGCGGGAGAAGATTGCGGCGTTCGAGCTGCATACCCCACTTCGGGGCACATCACTGGAGGCCGCGCATGCGCCCCGTAATCCTGGACCTCGCCACGCACGAGTACGCCATTATCGACCCGCAGGAGTACCTGCGCGCTGTGCTGGCCTGGCATTTCAGCGAGGAGACGGGTAGCCCGTACTGGCTGCGCCGGGCACGGACGCTGGATTTCGACCCGGTCGCCGACATCCGGACGTTCGCGGATCTGCGCCGCTTCCCCAACGTCATCGACGAGTTCCGCACCGTCGCGGTCGAGGACCTGATTCCGCGCGGACTGGCGGGTGCCGACCGCGTCATCGCGGGCATCTACGAGAGCGGCGGCACCACCGGTGCGCCGAAGCGTTTCGTCATGTTCGACCGCTGGATGGAGTTCGCGCTCGGCTGGGACGAACACCATTACGCCGGACTCGGCACGGTGAACACCCTGGCCGTGGCGCCGAGCGGCCCGCACATGTTCGGGGAGTTCGCCGAACGCCGGGCGCGCAGGCAACACGGCGTGCGGTTCACCATCGATCTCGACCCGCGCTGGATCAAGCGGATGATCGCGCGCGGCGACACCGAGAACACCGAACGCTACGCCGAGCATGTCGTCGACCAGGTCGCCCAGATCCTCACCACCCAGTCGGTCGGCATCCTCATCACCACGCCGCCGCTGCTGGAGCGCATCGCGCGCCGCGACGATCTGGTGGAGCAGATCCGCCGGAAGATCAAGTTCATCTGCTGGAGCGGCGCGCACATGGACGCCGACACCCGCGAGATCTTCCGGCAGGAGATCTTCCCCGGCATCCCGCTCAAAGGGCTCTACGGCAGCACCACCATCCTCGGCATGTCCCGCGAACGCGACGAGGAACGCTGCGACGGACTGCCGGTCTTCGACCCGCCGAGCCCCTACCTGGCGTTCGAGGTGGTGGACCCGCAGACCGGCGCAGACGTCGGGTACGGCGAGCGCGGGCAGGTCGTGATGCACCACCTCACGAAATACGCTCTGCTGCCGAACAATCCGGAGCGAGATCTGGCCATGAAGGTCGAGTCGCCGAAGGATGGCTTCGGCTGCTCGGTCGCCGATGTCGCGCCGATGTCGTCCTTCGGCGGCGCCGAAGTGATCGAGGGGGTCTACTGATGGGCGAGTTCGTGCACATCGACGCACTCGGTCCGCAGGGCAGCTATCGCGCGCGCGATCGCAAACCGCTGACGACTCTGTCCGGCACTGTGATCGGCGAAATCTCCCAGGTGCCGCCGCTGTACGTGCGACGGGCGCTCACCGCCATGCGCAAAGCGCCCGTGCTGCCCGCCGCCGAGCGGTTGGCGGTGCTCGAGCGGGCGGCCGAGCTGTTCACCGACGCCGAGATCGATGGGCTCGGACCCGACGAATACGCACGTCTGGTGTGCGTCGCATCGGGTGTGCCGCTGGCCGTTGTGCGCCAGTCGGTGCAGTGGGTGGCCGAGGTGCTGCGCGAACAGCGCGCAACTCTCGATTCGGCGATGCCGAAGGGCGCGGTGTCGGATTGGCAGGACCAGCGCACGCTGGAGGGTTGCGCCGTCTGGACGCGCAAAGGCGACCTGTTCGCCGTGCACGCGGCCGGGAACACCCCCGCCGTGCACGGTTTGTGGCCCGAGGCACTGGCCCTCGGATACAAGGTGGCGGTGCGGCCGTCGACGCGGGAACCGTTCACCGCTTCCCGTCTGGTCGGCGCTCTGCGCATGGCGGGCTTGCCGCCGGAACTGGTCACTTTGCTGCCGACCGACTACGAGGCCGCCGACGTGCTGGTCGCGGAGTCGGATTTCGCGATCGTCTACGGCGGACAGGAGGTGGTCGACAAGTACGGCGGCAGCGCGCGCGTGCTCACCCAAGGGCCGGGACGCTCGAAGATCCTCGTGACCTCGGACGTGGACTGGCGGGAGAAGGTGCCGTTGATCGCCGAGTCGGTGAGTCATCTGGGCGGCACGGCGTGCACCTGCACCACCGCGGTGCTGGTCGAGGGCGACCCGGAACCGCTGGCGGTGGCGCTCGCCGCGGAGTTGGGCGCGATCCCCAGTCTGCCGCCCGAGCACCCGGACGCGATCCTCACCGTGCAGCCCACCGAATCCGCGGCGGCGATGGACCGCTACCTGCATCGGGTGGCAGGAGAGGCGCGCCCGTTGCTCGGCGGGGACACCATCGTGGACGAGGTGTCGCCCGGCGCGGCGGTGCTGCGTCCCGCGGTGCACCTCGTGGGCAGCAGCACCGCGCCGCAGCTCGGTGTGGAACTGGCTTTCCCCTGCGTGTGGGTGGGGCCGTGGGCAGCCGCCGACGGCGTCGCCCCGCTGCGCGATTCGCTGGTTCTCACCGCGATGACCGAGCGGCGCGAGCTCATCGACGCATTGCTGGACGAGCCGACGATCACGAATCTGTATCTCGGCGACAATCCGACCACTTGGTTGCGCCCCGGGATTCCGCACGACAGCTATCTCGGTGAGTTCCTGATGCGTACCAAGGCGATGATCCGCTCGACGGCTACGGCGAGCGGACCGGTCGCGCGTAGTCGCTAGTCCACGACGGGCTCACCGGGCGTCACGCGCTGGTGGATGGTCAGCAGGAGATGGTCGAAGCGGGTGCGCTGCTGAGCCAGCGCACCGCCCATCGCGACGACGTCGGCGACGAGCTGCTCGGCCAGTGTGCGAATCTTGATGTTGGTTTCCTGTGAGCGCCAGCGCAGCACCCGGAACGCCTGATCGGCGTTGACGCCGTACACGAACATCATGATCCCTTTGGCCTGCTCGATCACGGCGCGGGCGTCGATCACGTCCGGCAGCATGTCGTCGAGGGCTTCCTGGAGATTGCCCTCGAGGGTGTCGGTGACGTCGAGGAAGTAGCCGTTGGAGCCGACCACGTTGCCCTGCTCATCGAACAACTGGTCGCCGATGACGATGAGGTCGTGCGTCTCGCCTTCGGTATCCGTGATCCGGTGCCGGCTGCAGAACGGCGTACCGGTCGCGGTGGCGTCGGCCAGCGCGGCGGCGACCCGCTTTCGGTCGTCGGGGTGCTGGTGGCTTTGCAGAAGTTCGGTGGAAGGTTCGACCTCCCCCGGCGCGTACCCGTAGATCGCGGCGGCGTCGTCGGACCATTCCCACCGCTGGTCGGCGAACCAGAAGCGAAAGCTACCGATGTCGGGGCAACCGCCGAGCATCTTGCGCGCAGTCTCCTGCTCGCACTGACCTATCTCTGTCACCGGTCCAGTATGGCCCTGATGCAAGCGCAGGTCAGGCGGGGAGGGCCTCCTTGTGTGGCCCGCAACTCCCGGATCGGCGGCGAGCAGAGTTCGGCGCGTCGCCGCACACGCGGCAAAAGTGAAACGCGCATGGTCCTGTACCGGGGTTCAGCGGCTGGGAGTGGCGCGGCCGACGTCACATCCACGTCGTGTTGATCCATCGGCATCCCGATATCTGAAATCGGTCATCCTATTGGTCTCCGATGGACCCGCGAGGCTAGCGTCGACAGTGTGGGCGCTGGGGAACGCGGCATGCGGGTTCATTGCGGCAGCACTCCGACCGGCGCGACAGGACTCGATGACCGAACCCGGTTCACCGGGTTCCGGACGATGGGAACAGCAGACGATGGCGAAGATCCTTTTTGTGATGACCGGAGCCGACCACTGGACTCTGGCGGACGGAAGCAAGCACCCGACCGGCTTCTGGGCCGAAGAATTCGTGGTGCCCTACGAGAAACTGAAGGGCGCGGGCCACGAGATCGTGGTGGCCACCCCCGGTGGTGTCGTGCCGAGTGTGGACGACAGCAGTCTCGCACCCGACGCCAACGGCGGTCAGGACATCGCCGACCATCGCGCGCAGGTGATCCGCACGAGCACCGAACTGAACAACCCCGTCGACCTGGCGGAAGTGGACCTCGCCGACTACGCGGCGGTGTTCTACCCGGGCGGACACGGGCCGATGGAAGACCTGGCGGTCGACGCCGACTCCGGTCGGCTGCTCACCGCCGCCCTGTCCTCGGGCAAGCCGCTGGCGGTGGTGTGCCACGCGCCCGCGGCTCTGCTCGCCGCCACTGGAGCCGACGGAGTCAACAGCTTCGCGGGCTACACCCTGACCGGCTTCACCAATGCCGAGGAGAGCCAGGCGGGCTTCGCGGAGAAGGCCGCCTGGTTGTTGCAGGATCGGCTCGTCGCCATCGGGGCCGACTTCCGCGAGGGCGATCCGTGGAATCCGAACGTGGTGGTGGACCGGAATCTGATCACCGGCCAGAACCCGGCGTCCTCGGCGGGTGTGGCGGACGAACTACTGAGAACGCTCGGCTGACAACGGCCCGCGCGTGGCTGTCTTCATCCGCTGCGGGTTCGGCGGGTGACGGTCGAGGGAATCGCTCCGCTCGGAATGCCGGAACACCGTGCCTGCTTCTGGCGAAGCGGCGGTACGACCTGCTTCAGGGACGGTGATACTGCCGCGGCAGCTGGTACCCGCGCTCGGACAAGAGGGTTCGCAACACGTCGGGCCGGTTGGTGATCAGGCCGTCCACGCCGATGTCGAGCAGGGCGGTCATGGTGGGACGATCGTCGACCGTCCAGGGCACCACGCGCATGCCGTGGCGGTGTGCGGCGCGAACGAGTTCGACCGTGGTGAACGGCTGATAGCCGGGGGAGCCGATGGCGCCGTTCTCGGGAGTGCCGTGTACCGGCGACACCGCGGCGGCGCCGAGGGACGCCGCCGCCGCGACGTACTGCTCCTGCGGCGATCCCGGGAAGTCGTCGATATCCATTCCACCGAGCCACGGCGAGTCACCGGGCTCTCCGGCTCGCAACTTCGGCTGACCATCGGTCAACGCGACGATCGGAAGATCGGGTGCCACCCGCCGAAGCAGCATGAGCGTGCCGAAGTCGAAGCTCTGCACGGTGACCTGCCGCTCCATTCCCGCCCGGCGGATCTCCGCCACCACGACGTCCACGAACTGCTCGCGCGGCGCGGTCTGTTCCGGGGCGGCGGCTTCCACCTTGGTCTCGATGTTCAGCATCACCTGATCGGCGTGGTACGCGCGCACCAGGTCGAACACTTCCGCCAGCAACGGCATTCGCGCTCCCGGCGCCCTGCGCTGCTCGGGGTGATCGGCGGAGGGCACCGAACCGCAATCGATCGTCTGCACCTGGGCCAGGGTCAGATCCCGGATGTAGGTGTTCCCCGGTACGTAGGGGAACTTCGGATCGCCGGGGACGGCGGGCGCCGTATCGGTGCACTTCGCCGGACTCGGATCGCGATCGTGAGTGACCACCGCGTATCCGTCGGCGGTGATCTGCACGTCCAGCTCCAGCGTTCGCACGCCGAGTTCCAACGCGTTCGCGAACGCGGGCAGCGTATTCTCCGCGACCAACCCCAGTCCGCCCCGATGAGCTTGCAGATCGAACGCGAGCGGACCACCGGCCGACACCGGATGGGCCGCCAGGACTCCGGCCGCAAGCCCCAGCACCGCACCCGCTACCCGAAGTTTCCGCACGCTGTCATCCTTCCGCTGCCCGGCCACTTCCGGGTGAAGACACGGTGAACTGGATCAGTCGCGGTTCAGCTGTTCGGGACGCGCGGCCGCCCATCGAAAGGCCGGCTGGCGCACCATCGCGTTGATGCGGTTGAAGGCGTTCATCGCCGCGATCAACGCGGCCAGTGCGGCGAGCTGCTGCTCGTCGTAATGGGCGCCCGCGCGCTCCCAGATGTCGTCGCCCACGTGTCCGCCGTCGGCGATCCGCGTAGCGGTTTCGGCCAGTTCCAGCGCGGCCCGCTCGGCATCGGTGTACAGCGGGGCTTCGCGCCAGGCGGCCAGCAGGTGCAGCCGCTGCGGATCTTCGCCGGCGGCCATGGCATCGCGGGTGTGCAACCCGACGCAGAACGAGCAGCCGTTGATCTGGCTCACCCGGATGCGCACCAGTTCCTGGACTGTCGCGTCCAGCGAGGACTCGACGATCATGCGGTGCGCCGCCTCCATGGCGGGAAGGAAGGCCTGGAACATCGGGTTGCGGCGGTAGTCGAGCCGAGGACGCATCGAATAGCTCCTGAGAGAATGAGTGTAAATCTCTCTTACTATATCGTGCCCCCGTGTCAGGGTTCGTCGACGCGTTCGAGGGCGAATCGGGCCAGATTGGTGGAGATGATCTCCGGTCGTCCGCCGGGTTGTCTCGCCGCGGCGGTGAGCACGTCGAGGTGGTGGTATCCCGGGGCGGTCACGGTCTCGCCGTGACCACGCCACCCGGTCGCGAGGACGACTCCGGCACCGCCGATCAGGTTGATGGTCGGATGAGCGAATATGCCGCCGGGATGGGTCCGGTGCCGCGTGATCTCGGGCGCTTGCGACTGGAAGACATCCAGCGAGAGTTTCGTCGGGAAGTACCACTCGGTGAAGTCCAGCGGTTGCGCTGCCAGGCTGCGCGAGAGGTCGGCGATATCGGTGACTTCGTGGATCGCGTCGGTGAACGGTGCGCCGTGCCGATCCGAAGCGGCCGCGGCTGTTTCGTCGTAGTCGCGCCAGGTGTAGAGCGGGCCGTGCGGCTGGTCCGGGATCGCTTTGCGATCCGGACCGAACAGCATGCCGGTGAGCCCGCGCAGCGCCGGAATCGCGGCGACATCGCCGGGAACCGGGAAGTCCTTGTCCGCTACCGTCCCGCCGTCGAAGAATCCGAATCCGGCTTGCAGCAGCGCCAGCGGCTGGGAGTTGGCGTCGAGGAACGCCCCGAGCGCGGCCGCGTTGGTGATCCGGAAATCACGCACCGACGGCGCGCCGGTCGCGGCGGCGGCCACATCCCGCGACAGCAGGACTCGATAGGTGGCTTCCTGGTTGAGACTGCCGGGCACGTACCGCGCCAGGTCGGATTCGGCGTCGGGCGCGAGATAGGCGGCCAGCCCGGCGATCCCGAGCAGGTTCATCGTCTCCGGGTTGATCACCGCGGGCAATGCCAGCACGCGTGGCAGCACACCGGCCGCGAGCGCGGCCTCGGCGCCTGCCGAGCCGATGCCGCCGACGGACAGGTCGAGCAGGTCGGGGATGCCGTTGAGCGCGGACAGCGAGGTGTCGATCGAGGAGTCGAGGGCGAAGTAGCCTGCGCACTGATCGGCGCCCGCGGCGCCGCCGAAATCCCACTCGGCGAAGAATCCGGTGATCACGCCGCCGAGGGAGTGACCGCCGCACAGCACCTTTCGCTTCCGGGCTTCCGGGTCCGGCAGCTCGGCGGTGAGCAGATCGTATTGGTCCTGAACCGTTTGCGCGACACCGATATGGCCGAGCCAGCCCAGTTGGTCGTTCGGCACCATGCCGCCGAAACGGCGGCCGCCGATCTGTGCGCCGCGATAGTAGTAGTCCACGGCGAGGTGCACGTCGTTCGCCGCCAAACCCGCCTGTCTGCCGAGATGGTCCTCCAGGCAGTTGGAGCGGCGGTCCAGCGCCCAGAACTCGAGATGCCTGCCCTGTCTCGCCGCCGCGGCGACGGTATTGCGAGCGACACTGTCGAACGCGCCCGCCCCCTCGAAGATCCCCGGCTGCGCCACCAGAACGGCGTCGGCGTCCGCCGAGCGCGCCGGGCCCGCGACGTCTCGGTAGCGGAGATACGACAGCTGGTCACAAGCAGCTGGATGCGGCCCGACCGCGTCCGGTAGGGGAATACGCACGGTCACCACGGATTCCGCCACCGACGTGATCGGCGAGGAGGAGACCACGGCGGTCTCGGTACGCTCCGGGCCGTTCGGTTGCGCTGTCGCGCTCGGCGCGGCGGCCGCGACGACCAGAGCGGTGGCCAGCGTGCCGCATGTCAGGAACCGAAGAGCACCCGCACGAGGTCTGCGGAACCGACCATGGTTCGCCAATGATTGTGTCGACATCGACGACCCCTCGTCACGACAGCGGAACAGTTGTATCGCCGAGACTTTCCGCACCGGCGCGATGAAACCTAAGGTGGCTCTCACCGACTGTCAACGCCGCCTCAGGGGCTTACGAAACCTCCCAATTCCGGGCGACATCAGTTGTGGAGTCTCGGTGGAGTCGCGGTGACGAGATCGGGGGCCGCCCTCCGGTTCACCGAGCCCGATGCGCGTCCGACTCGCCGCTCAGAACGGTCGGCGCGGAGGATCAGCAGCATACGAGTGACACGATTCCAAGTCCCCGGGACGATCGTGCGGGGTCGCTTGAATACCGACACCGGTTGCGCGCCTCGAGGGAGTCGAGTCGTTCTCGGAACTGGTCGCCGTTCTCGACGAGCTACGTCGCGCGCATGACCTCGCGCGTATCTTGTGCACGCTCGATGACGTCGACCAGTGTCTCTACACCAGCATGCACGCCGCCGAGGACGACCGGATCCGGTTCGAGGACGACGGGGACGACGCGGATGATCGGTCGCGAGGCATCGCATCGACAACGCGCGCACCGCCCACATCGCCGTGGCAATCGAGGATCGCGCACACCACATTCCGTGGAATGCGCTGGGCGGAACGCGCATCGGGGGTGCGAGGGAGGTAGCGGCGCTGGTCGAAGTGAATCGATACCCGGACCGTGCACTCGATGACGTGGTGCTGGTCCAGCGCGTTCCGGTAGCCGAGGACGACCTCGCGATCGCGGGGATTCCGAACGGCTACTTCACCGGCGACTGGGACGTGTTCCAGAACCACGCGGTCGTGCGGCGGATGGCGACGCACGGCTACCGCCACATCGGGATCGGTGCGGCACTGCTCGCCTTCGACCGTCCGACCGCACCGACCACGCACCAGGCGCGTGCCGTCGTCACCGATCTCGTTCACCTCTACGGAGCCGCGGATGCCACTGGATGGCCGGAACTCGCCACCCATCTCGGAGCAGCGTGTGCTCGTCATCGGCTACACGGAATGCTTCGCCGATGCGCTCGGCTAGCCGCGAATCACTCGACCGGACTTCCCCATCCGAGCTCGGCGCGAGGGTGAACCGGTCAGGGCCGGAGCACGAAGCGGCCGCGTACCCCGCCCTTCGCCACCGCTCGATGGGCGTCGGCGACCTGGTCCAGCGGTAGGACCGCGTGCACTCGGGCGGGCAGTTCGCCGGACGCGGTGCGGCCGAGCAGCTCGGCCAGTCGCGGGCCGTCCGGGTGGACGGCTACGGCGTGCACGGTGATCCCGCGCTCGGCGGCGGGTCCGGCGTTCGGCCGGACGCCGACGAACGTCCCGCCGTCGCGGACCAGCGCGAGACCCCGCTCCTGGAGCGCGGCTCCGTCGGCGACCGCGTCCCAGCCCGGCTCGGGGTGCGTGGTGAAACCGGCGCCGAGACCGCGGACGAACTGCTCGTCTTCGGCCCTGGCCAGACCGGTCACCTGCCAGCCGCGGCCGGGTGCGAGCGCGGCGACGTATCCGCCGACCGCGCCGGCTACCCCGGTTACCAGCAATCGGTTGCCGTCACGGGGGGCGTCGCCGAGCAAGTCGAGGATCTGAGCCGCGGTCAGGCCATTGAGCGGCACCGTCGACGCCGGAATCAGATCCAGGCCGTCGGGCACGACGGCGAGATCGGCGGCCGCCACCACGAGTTGCTCGGCGTACGTGCCGAAATCACGGTCGAAGCCGGCAACCAGCCCGGCCACCCGGACGCCGACCTGCACGTCGACGCCGGGACCTGCGGCGACGACGGTGCCGGCGAAGTCCCAGCCCAAGCCCGTCCGCTCGGGCTGATCGATCAAACCCATGCCGTGGAAGACGCCGTCGGCGACCGCGAGGTCGACGGGATTGACCGGCGCGGCGGCGATCTCGACTCGGACCTCGCCCGGTCCGGGCTCGGCGAGGGGAACCTCGACGATCTCGATCGAGCCGGGACCGCCCGGGGTGCGGACGACGGCGGCGCGGAAGGTGGACTGGCTCATGGTTCGGTCTCCTCGTGGCTGGTGTTCGTTCGTTATCCCTGATCACTATCAGCGGGTAACTCTCCAGCGGGAAGTACGCACCTCGAAGTGCGTTGGTCACTGCCGGGGGAGCGGCGCTCCCGCGCGGACGGTGCACGCTGACGGCGAGGAGTGCGACAAGCCGGGTCGACCGACCGCAAGGTTGTCGTGGCGAGGCGAGAGGTTCCAGCACTGCGGCCCCGGTGCAGGGCCGGAGCCGCAGTGACTGTGAAACGTTCCCCGACCGTGAAGTCGAGGTTCGCCCGACGTTACTCTCGCTCCCCCGGAGTGAGGTTCAAGAAAGACCTGGTGTCGCGATTCGAAATCGCAACTCGGGGTTGCGTTGACGGCTGATTTCGACGTGATGGCGCTGGTCGGCGCTGCGCCGAGAGGCGTCGGTCCGCTTGATCTGTTCCGGTGCAGGGTGATTGAACGCGCGAGAAAAGTCGTGATCCTGATCTGTGCTCGGACGGTGCAATTGATCTTCGCTGGGGCCTGCCGCGGCCAACCGGTTGCATCCTGAGATCGGTCTGGGTAGGTTCCTAACTGATTGCACATTGCAACCAGAAAGGGTTCCGATGCCACAGTTGGTCCGCGTCCAGAACTTCACTGTGTCCAGCGATGGATACGGCTCCGGGGAGGAGCAAAGCCTCGACCGCCCGTTCGGCCACGCCGATCCGAGTGCGCTGTTCTTCTGGGCGGGGGCCACCGCGCACTGGCCCAACCGGACCGAACCCGGGGGCACCTACGGCCTCGACGACTACTGCACTCGCGACTTCACCAACAACATCGGCGCCGAGATCATGGGCCGGAACAAATTCGGCCCGCAGCGTGGACCGTGGGAGAACTACGACTGGCAGGGATGGTGGGGAGACGAACCGCCGTTCCATACCCCGGTGTTCGTCCTCACCCATTACGAGCGGCCCTCGATCACGGTGGGAGACACCACGTTCCACTTCGTCAACGCGTCCGCGAAGGACGCGCTGGCGCAGGCGTTCGAGGCCGCCGAGGGCAAGGACGTGCGGATCGGCGGCGGTGTCGCCACGGTCCGGGAGTTCCTCGCCGCCGATCTGATCGACACGCTGCACATCGCCGTCGCGCCGGCCGAGATCGGTCGCGGGGAAAGGTTGTGGACGAGTCCCGACGAACTCGTGGACCGTTTCCATCTCGAGCGGATTCCGAGCCCGAGCGGGGTGGTGCACCACTTCTTCTGGCGGAAGTGAACTTTCCGAATCCACTGTCGGGCAGACGCATCGAGAACGCTCGGATCGCCGGTGCTCGTGCGGTGTCGTGGATGTCGGGCGACCGCGTCGCCCCGATCTCGGCGGCATTGCTCGGCTAGTATGAGAATCGCATTCTCGGAGGTGGTTCGGTGATCGGCTTCTTCCACCGTCACAGGGACGGCGTGGTCGCCGAACCGATCGCACGAAGCGTGTGGAACAGCGATCATCTGGGCGGCCCGCCGGTGTCCGGCCTGCTGGCGCGGGAACTGGATACCTGCTGTCCGGACGGATTCGTGCCCGCCCGGTTGACCGTGGATCTGTTCCGGCCGGTACTCGACCGGCCGATCACGATCCGCAGCGAGACGGTGCGCCGGGGCAGGCGGATCACGGTGGCCGATGCGGCGATCGTGCAGAACGATCAGGTGCGCGCCCGGGCCACCGCGCTGTTCCTGAGCCCCGGCGCCGTACCGCCGGGACAGTTGTGGAGCGCGGGAGACGAGCTACCGGCGCCGCCGGAGGGAGCCGTGCAGGTCGGTGACATGCCACTGTTCCGCAGCGGCTCCGGCGGCTGGAATCGCGATGGCGCCGACCATCAGAACGACGACCGCAAGATCTGCTGGGTGGCGGTCGTACTGTCGCTGGTGGCCGGAGAGCCGTTGACCCCGCTCCAGCACGCCGCCATGGTCGCCGACTTCACCAACCAGGTGTGCCACTGGGGTTCGCGCGGCGTCGGCTACATCAACGCCGACGTGACGATGACCCTGTCGCGCCCGCCCGTCGACTGCGAACTCGGCCTGCGCGCCGCGGACGCGGTGCCTGCCGAGGGCATATCGATCGGCACCGCGACCCTCTACGACCGCGTCGGAGCATTGGGCACCTGCGTCGTCACCGCGCTGTCCAACGGCGATCATCCGGTCGATCTGACAGTCACCACACGTTGACCGAACCAGATCTGCGGCCGAGGTGTGCTTCTGATTCCAGCTATCTCCGGCCTGGTGGGCCGGCGACGGCTCGGTACCAACAGCTTGTCGTGAACCCTCGCCGGTAGAACAGTGCGGAAACCGCGCGGCGCAGCCCTGGCGTTCGGTCCGGCTGCCGGTGTTCAACTGATTGCCGCCCATTGATGGGCACTGCCTCGATGGACTGCGGCGTAGACGCGGTCGCGCAGCAGGTTGGCCTCGTGGTCGGTGAGGGTTCGATCCAGGTGTCGCAGGACCACCGCGAGCAGCACGTTCTCTTGGTCGGGGCGGGCTCCGAGCCGCTGGAGGGCTTGCGTGGGGAGTTGCGAGCACGGTGTCCGGGTCAGGATCTCGACCGTTTCCACGCAGTCGGCCTCCTTCCCGAGGGCTTCGCGTACCCGGTCGCCGAGATCTTCGGCCCGGTCGTCGTGGTCGACGGCCACCGATAGGTCGCGGCGGATGGCGGGCATGGCCGACACGGGCCGGTAGGGGGTGAGATCGGTGAGCTGGGCAGCCGCGGGAGGGTTGTCGGAGCGCAGCACGCGGATGTCGGTGATGCCCTTGATCAGCATCAGCATTCGATCCAACCCCATGCCGAGCGCGAGTCCGCTGTACGAGCGGTCCATCCCTGCCTGCCCCAGGACGCGGGGATCGGTCAGGCCGCACTCGGCCACCTCGATCCACTCGCCGTCGCGGGCGACGTCCACCTGACGGCCGAGCACCGTGTAGGAGTGCACGCGGTCCTCGTACCGGTGCCGTGCGCCGGGCAGTAGCGCGTCGACGAGGACGGTGATCATGTCGTCCAGGTCGGCGATGCCCATAGGGGCCCGGCGGCGACTGACGCGCCATAGGTCGAGCTGGTGGGGCGTGCCGGTGTGCAGACGATCGATGCTGTCGCGGCGGTACACGATTCCGGGACAGACCAGCAGAACGTCGTCGACCGGGGCGGCGGCCAGTGCCCGCAGCGCACCGGGAATCAACGCGGTCGAGTGGCTGCGCAGCATGCGCTCGTCGTCGACATAGCGGGTATAGCGAGCGTCACGGGTGACATCGTCGCCGCGATAGCCGAGGTTGTCGTAGTTGTCCGCGACGGTGACGATGCGTTCACCGCGCCACCAGCGGACCTCACATCCCCAGCGCCGCGCCAACGCCTCGACGGCGCGGTCGATGACGAGTTGGACAGCGTGTGGACCGGCCGTGGGATCGGTGAGATCGCGGATGGACAGATCCCGGGCGAGTTGGTCGACGGAAAGATGAGCAGGCAAGACAGGCTCCTAGCCGAGAACAGCGGGGGTGACGGAAACCCCCGAGCCCTCTGGGATACCGCTGTCCGGAATCAGCCGACTCAGCCCAGTGAACGTGGCGAAACTCGACCCCGGCAGCACCCTTGAAGGGCTCGGGGGCCGATAAATCGATGCGTACGCAGTACGACGGCCACACTACAGACGATAGCAAGCACCTCGAACGTGATCCACGACTTCGACTGCGCCGAATCCGGCACGCAACCCCAGTGAGCGAACAGCTGGTCTCTCGAATGAATTCGACTGCGACAGGCGAAACCTCGCGCTAGCATCGCGAAATGCGAACGAAATCCGGCGTCTTGTCGGTGGCGGCCCTTGCCTGCGTCGCTGCCGCTGCTGCCGGGTGCGAGTCCGCCCCGCCCGACGACGAGATGTACTTCAAGACTTTCACCGACGGTCACGGCCGGGCCTGTACCGTCGTCTACACCGTGCAAGCCCGCCACGGCGGCAGCAACGACGCCGAAGCCCGCGACATCGACGTGACGCAGGTCGACTGCGAGTACCCGCCGGCCGGTCGGCAGGCCGGATCCGACAAGACATCGAAATTGGATGCCGAACCGGGCAAATGATCGGCATGGGGCTGGAGCCGCTGTCACCAGCCGCTATCCCGCGCCGGAGCGGCCTGATCAGCCGACAGGTCCGCAGCTTTACCCGGTAGTCGCGCGTCCGCGCGCTGGGAAGGTGCTCGAGGAGCTTCCCGACGGCACCGCGGCTGTGCGCACCTGCGGCTCCGGTGCGCCGTCGACCCTCGCGGCGATCGAGGTGCGGAGGTAGTCGAGAAATCCGCGCAGGATCTCGGTCTCGCTGCTTCCGGTCTGGGGCGGCGGGGTGTCGCGGCGGGTGGTTGCGGGCACGGTGGTCTCCTTCTCGATCGGGACGGGGCCTGCCGCCGGGTCAGGCGGTGCGGCGAATGAGCAGGACGGGGTCGATGACCTCGGCGGTTCGGTCCGTAGGCGCCCAGTCTCGCCGGGCGCGCCGCGATCTGGCACGCGATCTTGCCGTTCTGGCAAGGTGGCCTCGTGGACCGCGAAACTTCCTCGGTCATCGCACGACGGCAGGCTGTGATCTCGACCTGAAGCTCATCGCCTCGGTCCGCGAGTTCGGGGTCGCGTGGACAGTATCCGCACCGGTTGGTCGTTGAGATCGCCCCAAGGAGAGGGGTACGCGTAGACCACTCGGCTCCGATATCCGGCAACGCCGCAAGCCATCACACCGGGGCTTGGATGGGAGCGTCCGGCGAGGTGTGCGGCGGCTCAGTTCCTGAGGCGGGCATCAACGCTGTTGCGTCGCAGTAAATCTCGTGCGGCGCGGGCGGTGGTGAACTACGGTGTGGAGCGAACAAAAAGGGCGGGGATATGCAACTGTAATCCGGGCGTTTTCGAGCCGTCCAAGGGCTCGGCTGGGTTTTCGTTGTCGTGGCCGCGCTGGTGATCCTCATGCAGTGGATGGCTGTCGTCCTGCGGTGGATCGGTTACCGGACGGTGGTGGCGCGGGTCGACGGCGCGATCGGCCAGGCCGAATATCAGTCGGCGCGCGACACCTGGGCCCCGATCGAGGCGGCGCTGTGGCTGTTCTCCTTCCCGGCGATGCTGGTGGCCTGGGCGCTCCTGATCGCCTGGCTGTGGCGGGCCCGCGCGAACGCCGACGCGTTCTCCGCGCGGACCCACCGGCTGGCCCGGCCGTGGGCGATCTGGTCCTGGGTGGTGCCTGTCGTATCGCTGTGGTTCCCGGCGATGTTCCTCGGTGACGTGGACCGGTCTTCGGCGGTGCGGAGCCGGAACCGAGCCTTGATTGCCTGACGGCCACGGTGTTTCGGATCGGCCGGGCGCAGTCCGCCTGGGCGCCGCGCTGACCTGATCGCCGGTTCGAGGCCCCGGCACCACCTTTGGCCCCTGAGGGACGACCGGTACCGGCGGGCGTTGTTTCAGACGGTGAGGCAGGAACTGCCGGTGTCGACACCGTTGGCGTTGACGTCGACGGGGATGTATTCGGTGCTGGTGTACTGGCCGGGTTTGAACTGCTGGGCGATCAGGTTCTGCCGGCCACGGTATTTGGGGGTCCAAGTGATGGTCGCCGTACCGGATTCGGGGTGATAAACGGTGGCTCCGGGGAGACGCTCGCCGTTGCCGGGGACCGAGCCGCCCGCGATGAGGAAGGTGACCTCGCCTTCTTCGGGAGCGGGGGTGTCGACGGTGGCGGTCACAGTGTAAGAGCAGCCGACCGCAAGTCCTTCAGGGCCGACGGTGACGCTCACTCCGGTGATCGCGGCGGCAGCTTCGGGAGCCGCCAGAACACAGGTCAGTGCGGTTGTGGCGAGAACCGAGGCGGAAAGGCTCAGTCGTCGAGTGCGAGTGCGCATATTCGGTGACTCTTTCGCTAGGTGGACCAACGTATGCAGTATGTCTGTGCCGACTGTGTGAAAGGCCGGGATCAGGCGGGCTCGGCAGGTTCGAGCCGTTCGGACGGGGGAGCCGAGGTCCCGTTCCGGTCGGCACGCGGACCAGCGGCCCGCTGCTGGGTCCGACGATCCTGAGCATGGCGTTGCGCTTGTGACGGTTGGCCAGAGGCAGAGACGGGTGCGATGACCCACCAGGCGATCGCGATCCATACCGAAGACAGCAGGACCGAGCCGATGACGTCGGTGGGGTGGTGGGCACCGGCATAGATTCGCTGCACGCCCACCAGCGCGGGAACCAGGATCGCCGCGGCGGCGAGAAGCCGGTACCGGCCTCGTCCGGTGGCCCACAGGAGTACAGCGGTGCCCCCGTACAGCGTCAGCGAAGCAGCGACGTGCCCGGAAGGGAAGCTGGCGGTGGGTGGAAGGTGGGGGTCGAGATGTGGGACCGAAGGGCGGTCGCGGTCGACGATCGCGGCGGTGGTGAGAAACAGCGTGATCTCACCCAGCAGGGCGATACCGAGGAACAACATCGGTCGCCAGCTGCGGAAGAGGCCCACCGCCAGAGCGGCGACGATCAGGGCGCCGATGATGACCGCTGCGGTATTGCCGAGTTCGCCGAACCCCTTCAGGACGGAGGTGAGCATCGGGTCGCGGTGCTCGGCGAGCGCTGCCACGATGCTGTGATCCCATCGCAGGACGGGCGATTCGGTCTCCGTGGCACGCACCAGCGTGCCGATTCCGAGAAGTCCTCCGAGGAGCAGCACCCACGCGACCGCGAGTTCGCCGATTCCTCGCCATGGGTGGGGCAGGGTGGGCTCGTGCCGGACCGGGACCGGCCGCAGATCGTCTTCGTCGGCCTGCGGTACGTCACCGGGTAACGGGCCCGCGTTGCCGACTCCGGCGTCGCCACGCCATCGGTGGAACGCGACGGTGGCCAGCACGAGCCACAGCGACCCGAGTAGCCAGCCCGCGAGGACGTCGGTGAGGTAGTGCACCCCGAGGGCTATCCGGGTGAGGCCGACGGCGATCACGATCAAGACCGCGAACCCGGTCAGCGCGCGGCGTGCGCCCGCTCGCAGGATGGGTGCGAAAACCAGCACGACAACGCCGTAGCACACCAGTGAGCCCATCGCGTGTCCGCTGGGGAAGCTCCACCCGCCCGCGCTGTGGACGGGAGTCGCCACCACCGGACGTAGCCGTCCGACCAGCTCTTTGACGACCGGGTTGAGGATCAGTCCACCCACGCCGGTGAGCGCCACGTAGACGGCGAGTTGGGGTAGCCGGCGCAGCAGCAGCCAGAGCGCGCCGACAGCGAGCACCAGGATCAGCGTGCCGGTTCCGCCGAGATCGGCTATTCCGGTGAGAACCTTCCGCAAAAGCGCGTTCTCCGCCACCACCGGGACCAGGCTGTCGGTGACCGCCTGATCCGCGGCCTGTATCGGACCCCACCGCGCCCGGACCAGTGCTGTGAGCACACCGAACCCGATTCCGACGGCCGCGACGCCCAGCAACGCCGCGGCACTACGGGCAGCGAATCGTTCGGCGGCCGCGGCCTCACTCCGATCGGCGGCCCCGCCAGGACGGTCAGCGCCCGTCGTGGCGAGCCCGTCGTGCCGGTCGACGGACAATGCGACACCTCCTGCGGTCGTGCGACATCCCGCCGTGCGGCGAAGACCCCGACAGGCCGACGAACAACCTCGGGTCCGGATGTCGTTCGTTGTCCACGGGTTCCCGTAACGAGCCGTCGCAATCAAACCCGGAAGTCACGATCGACTGCTGCCGGTGCTCGGGCATCGCCGAAGGCCACAGCCGATCCTGGGATCGAAAGCGGCCTTCGCCGCGCGGTTTTCACCGAGCGGACCACCTCGAAGACCGTGCGGTCCTCGCGTCGCGACGCTTACGCGGCCGCCGGTGCGTCTCCGGGTCCGCCGGGTAGCTCCTGCTGAAGGGTCAGGTGCGCCGGGCATCGATGGACCGGACCGGGCGAGATGAACGCGGGGTCCAGTCGTTGTGCGAAGCTGAGGTTGTCACGGCGCCAGCAATCGGTGCACACCAGCTTGTCCATGTGGTCCTCCTCAGGTCTCACGGTGCGAGGCCTCGAGGCTTGAATTCCCTTTGCCGGGCGCGTTCGAACACCGGTATCTGTCCGTTTTCTAAAGCCGCCGGATTGTTACCGTGTGGCGGGGTGGCGGGGTGGCGGGTAGACCATGCCGACCGAAATGCCCTCGCGGCTGAGCTGAGCCAAAATCGGAGTGCTATCTCTGTCGAGCAGCGTCGGTTGCCGGCTCCCGGATTCGCGCCGGTTCGTGCCAGGATGATTCGATGGACATCGACGCGAGCATCGGCGACCCGGAGGAGTTGGATCTGAGCATCCGCCCCGACGGCGCTCCGGACAACCCGCTGCTGGTGATCCCCTTCGATGCTTGGGAGAGTGCGCCTGCGTGGCGAGTCGAGCGGCTGGCGGCGGGGCTGGCGGAATCGATGCGCCTGACCGTAGGGGTGGTCCGGGGGCCGGTGACCGCGCGCCTGGCGACGTTGGCGGAGGCGGCCACATTGACTCTGGTCGAGTCGGACAGTGCAAACCGGCACGCGGTCCGATGCGCCGATATCGACGCGGCTGTGCGCCGCCTTCGCGAAGCGGTCGGGCGCAGCCCGCGTGCGAGTGTGGCGCTCGGGCGCCTGCTGCGCCAGACGGCCGTTCTCGACACCGTGTCCGGGCTGGCGGCCGAGGCCGCGGTGTATTCGATGTTGCTGAACGGCAGTGAGTTCCGGCGTTGGCTCGCGGACCGGGGTGCGCCGCGGACGGTGCCGTCGGCCGATCTGTCGTCGGATTCGACTTCCGCCGTGTATCTCTCGCGGTTCACCACCGGAAACGCCGGTTGGGTGACGACGATCAGCCCGTGCAGCAGGGCTGGGTCGGGGATGACGGCACCGTGTTCGATCCGGTCGCCCGGGAGCGTGCCGGTCTCGGCGAGGACCGCCAGCGTGAGCAGCAGCGATGTCCGTGTCACGCAGTGCACGGCGACGGGCAGGTCGCGCCGCCGCAGGGCGCGGACGCGGGAGAGCAGTTCGTCGTAGGACGGGAGATCGTGGTCGTGCAGGAGGAGTTTGCGTTCGCCCAGGAGAGTGACCCGCTGGGGCAGGTGTGCGGGTGTCTCGGTCAGTCCGGGTGTCGCGTCGGTGACTCCGGTGATGCCGTAGGCCGTCAGCTCGCGGCCGAGTGCGGGCAGGTCGCCGAGCGCGGGCCAGGTGCCGCGCAGGAGTTCGTCGAGTCTCCAGAGCCGCCCGGTCGGCGCCCCGGTGTGATCGCGTTCGACACCGGGCAGGTGCGGGAGCGGCTCCAACTCGGCGAGGGCGGGTGTGTTGAGCATCCACAGCGCGCCGGAGCGGTGCTGCACCCTTACCGGGCGGTCGGGCACGATCCGGTCCAGCACATGACGATCGACCGAGTCGCCGAACCCGACCGCTCGGATGCGGGCGGCGCCGGAGCGGGCCAGCGCGTCCAGACCCGTGGCGCAGTCGACCGATGCCCGGGCGGCGGCCGCGCCGTGCAGGTGCAGGTGCAGGTGATGGTCGTGTAGTCCCGGCACGAGCGCCGCGCCGCGGCCGTCCATTTCGGTCTCTCCGCGCGGTCGCAGGGCGGTGCCCACTTCGGCGATCGAGCCGCCGAGGAGACGGACGTCGACAGTCGTTGCGGCATAGGGTATTTCGACGTTGCGGATCAGCCAGCTCACAGTAGCGACTCCAGCCGATGTGCGCCGAGTGCCGGTGCGGTTCCGGTGGCGGTCCTGCGGGTGGGCTCGAGGATGGGGAAGACGCCCGCGTCGCAGTCCAGCCACCACTGCTCGCCTCGGTGGTGAACGGAGTGCGGCGCAGGCGGTCCGGCCGCGGCCGCGGCGGCCACGTCGTGCATGGAGATGTCGATCAGCCTGGCACGGGAGTTCAGGAGTGCCTCGGCGGCTTCGGCGGCGGCCATCACCCCGGTGAGCGGGTCGGCGATGGCATCCCCGCAGGGCACCGGGATGTCGTCGTCGATGGCGCTCAGGCCCGCGCCCGCGGCGATGTCGTCGCCGAAACCCACCCGGTCCGACTGCCGGCCCCGGGCGGTGATCGACAGCCACGACACCCCGGCGTCGACCAGTGTCTCGGCGTCGAGGCCGAGGCGGCGCAGCGCACGAGGGCGGGAGGCCTCCACGACGAGGTCAGCGCTCGTCACCAGCCGGGTGAGCAGCGCTCGGTCCGGCGCGCTGCCGAAATCCAGCGCGACACTGCGCTGACCGCTGTGCAGCGCGTCGTAGAACTCGGCGGGCCCGCGCCGGGCTCCGTCGGGGCGGGCGATGCTCTCGACTTTGATCACCTCGGCGCCGGTCCGGGTGAGCAGGTGCCCGCACAGCGGGCCCGCCCACAGGGCGCTGAAATCGATGATGCGGGGGTGAACGCCGACCCGTGTGCGGCGGCCGCCGATCGTGTGAACGACCGGTTCGCGCTGGTGATCCGGACCCGCGTGCGGCAGTCCGCCTCCCGGCAGTCCGAGCAGGGCGATGCGCTCGTCGGCTTCCCGGACGGTGACCGCGCGGGCCCAGTTCTCGACCATGGCCCACGGATCACCGGAAGCGGTCGCTTCGACCAGGGCGGGGACCAGAGCGATGTCGTCCGGCCGAGCCAACGAGAGTCCCACGAAACCGTCCTGAGCGCGGACGGCGCGGTAGGCGCCACCGCACGACCAAGGCGCGTTGCGGGTGAATCCGGCGACGGCGGCCCGCTCTGCCAGCAGGCGCGCATCCGGAAGGCCCGGCGATTCGCCGGTGCGCTGCGCCGCCGCCGCGACGACCCGGGCGATCGCCTCCTCGACGACGAGCGCGGGCCGGCCCGGAGATGCCAGTGGGGGGCCGTCGGGGCGGCCGGTCAGCGCCATCGCGCCCGACCGTGCCCATGCGAGAAGAGCCTGTGCTGTCATCGCCCTTCCCTTTCCCCGGACCGCGACAAGCACGCTGCCGACCTGCGCGTCAGCTCCACCATCGGAATCCTGGCACGGAATTCGTGCCTGGTCGGCGGTACCACAAGAAGTCGACGCCGAAACAGTTGTCGGCCGCGACCCCGTGGCCGATGCAGCTGTTGTGTTTACCGTAAACGACACCGCTTCCAGGACGGCGCGTGGCGCTCCGAGTTATAGCACGTGCCGACCGGCAAACTCGCCGACTTCTTCGGCCTGCGTCGGCGCGGGCTGATCGAGGTCGGCATGGTCGCCGATATCGCCGTCTTCGAGCCTCTGCTCCGCCAACTGCATGAGCAGGTCGCGGAAGCGTCACCTCCGACTCCGCGGTGCTGGGTGGGCGATGCGCCGCGTGGCCGGAGGCATGGATCGTGTAGGTCGTACTGTGGCGCACGATCGAAGCTTTATCTGAGGTGCCGCTGACGTCCGCCGCGTTGGTTCAGGCGACGGCGGACGTGAGAACTCGGCAGAATCACTGCTGGTCCCGGCGGCTCCGGCCTGCACGTGTGGTCACGGAGTCGTGGTCGGCGCTGTATTGCTCGCGCCAACGCTCGACGAGGGGAACCAGTTCGTTGGTCATATAGGTGTAGAAGTCCTGCATTTCGTGCAGGCGCGTCGCGGTGGCGGTGTCCGGCGCGGCGGCATCGATGCCTTCTTGGGCGGCGTCGCGCATGGTGGCCAGCATCGTGTTCTGTTGCGACATCAACGCTGCCCAGGCTCCGGCGCGGAAGCGGTAGTGGTCACGGCGGCTGCCGGGGGCAGGTACCCGTTCGATCAGACCGACCGGAATGAGTTGTTTGATCGCGGTGGAGACGGCGCCGGAGCTGATCGACAGCTCGGCGCACAGATCCGCGGCGGTCATCGTGTCCTGTTCGGTGTAGAGCAGCGCGGTCATCACCCGCGCGGTGGTGCGTTGCATCCCTCCGCCATCGGACAGCATCAAGGCCAGCTTCTCGGCGGCGGTCCGCAATCGCTCGTTGGTTCCCACAACTGGAGCTTAGCAAGCTCGAACAGTTCTGAATATTTACAGATCTCTGAAAGTTCGTTACCTTCTGAGGCATGTTGAATGTGATCGAGCTGCAAGGGCTCGGCAAGACCTACGGCTCGCGGCGTGGGTTGGTGGAGCTGTCCCTGGAAGTCCGCCGCGGTGAGGTCTTCGGCTATCTCGGCCCGAATGGAGCAGGCAAGTCGACGACCATCCGGCTGATGTTGGATCTGATCCGGCCGACCGCGGGCAGCGCTCGGGTACTCGGTCTCGACCCGCGTCGCGATGCGGTGCGACTGCATACGAAGATCGGTTATCTGGCAGGCGATTTCGTTGTGCCGGGACGGCGGCAGGTCGGTGCGACGTTGCGGTTCCTGGCCGCGCTGCGTGGCGAGGTCCCGCCGCAGCGAATCGACGCGCTGTGTGAACGCCTGGAACTGGATCAGGACGCGCGAGTGAGCAGTCTCTCCAAGGGGAACCGGCAAAAGCTCGGCCTGGTCCAGGCCTTCATGCACACTCCGCAGCTGCTGATCCTGGACGAGCCCACCTCCGGTCTGGATCCGATCGGGCAGCAGATCTTCCTGGAGATGGTCGCCGAAGCCGCCGGCAACGGGCAGACGGTGTTCATGTCCAGCCACATCATGAGCGAGGTGGAGGCGGTCGCCGACCGGGTCGGCATCATTCGCGAGGGTCGGTTGGTCGCGCTGAACACCGTGTCCGGGCTGCGCGCGAACGCCGTGCGCGATGTGGAGGTCACCTTCGCCGAGCCGGTGACTGTCGCGGAGTTCGCCGCCCTGCCCGCTGTGCGCGACGTCCAGGTCGACGGAGCCGTCCTGCGCTGCCAGATCACCGGCAGCCCGGACGAACTGCTGCGGGCCATCGTCACCCATCGCGTGACGGGGCTGCTGGTCACCGAACCCGCTCTCGAGGACCTGTTCCACGGCTACTACACCGGAGAATCCGATGCTGCCTGACATCTACGCCCAAACCCTCGTCGACAACCGTCGCTCGCTGATCGCCTGGTCGGTCGGCACGGCGGCCGTGGGCGTGATGTACGCCGGGTTCTATCCGCAAGTGTCCGCAGGCGGCATGGCCGACGCGGTGAGCAACTACCCGGAGGCGATGCGTGAGGCCTTGCGGTTGAACGATATGACCTCCGCCGCGGGCTATCTCGGCTCCAGCGTCTTCGGTCTGCTGCTGCCGTTGCTGGCGATGTTCTTCGGAGTGACTTTCGGTGCCCGTGCTATCGCGGGCGATGAGGAATCCGGATATCTGGATCTGCTGCTGGCGTATCCGGTCAGCCGCACCGGACTGGCGCTGCAACGATTCGCTGCCCTCGCCACCGGCGCCGGCGCGATCGGGGCAGTAGTACTGCTGGGCATGGTGGCGATCCGCTCGTCCGCCGATCTCGATTCGATCAGTGTCGGCGAGTTCGCGGCTCAGAGTCTGCACCTGACCCTGCTGGCGATCGTCTTCGGTGCTCTGGCCATCGGCGTCGGCGCTGTCACCGGAAGGCGCGGTCCGGTTCTGGCCGGGACCGCGGGAATCGGAGTGCTCGCCTACGCCGCCAACAGTCTCGCCGGTGTCATCGGCGCCGACTGGCTGAAGTATCTGTCGCCGTTTCACTACTACATCGGCGGCGAACCGCTGCGCAACGGGATGCAATGGACCGACGCCGCAGTCCTGATCGTGATCTCGGTGGTCCTGATCGGGTCCGGACTTGTTCGCTTCAACCAGCGGGACCTCACCAACTGACCACGCGGTGAGGCGCCACCCCACGCGGCGCCTCACCGCGCGATGACGACCCCGCGCCGCCGGAACAGGCGGACCGGACCGGGGCGGCACGGTCGCGTGCCAGGTTGCTGTCAGGTCATGTCGGCGAACCGCTCGACGTCTTCGATACGGCCGGACACGATCAACTGGTCGGCCTCGTCGACGACGGTCTCGGGGGTGGCGTAGGTGAATTCGCCGTCGCGGTGTTTGATCGCGACAACGGTGATATCGAAATGCCGGCGTAACCCGCTGGCGGTGAGCGTTCTCCCGATTGCCGCTTGCGGGGCGCTGGTTTTGGCCATGGCGTAGTCGGTGTCGAACTCGATGTAGTCGATCATCCGGCCGGTAACCAGATGCGCGACCCGCTCGCCCATGTCGTGTTCGGGAAGCACGACATGGTGCGCGCCGACTCGTTGGAGGATTTGACCGTGACGGCGGCTGGTGGCCTTGGCCCAGATCCTCGGGATGGCGAAATCCGACAGCAGCGAAGTGGTGAGGATGCTCGCTTCCATATTGCTGCCGATTCCGACCACCGCGTGGGGGAACTCGGGCACACCCAGTTGCTCGAGTGCATCCATATCCGTGGTGTCCGCGACGGCGACATGGGTCAGCTCGTCGGAGTACTGCTGCACCAGGTGCGGATCGGAGTCGATGGCCAGCACCTCCGACCCGTGCGTAACCAGTTCCCGGGCCAATGCGCCACCGAAGCGGCCGAGCCCGATCACCACTACTCGCGTGCTCTGCTTGCGTGATGTTCTACCCGACAATGGGTCGCTCCTCTGGTAGTTCGTAGCGGCGGCCGCGTTCGCGCAGGGCCAGCGCGGTGGCCAGAGTGATCGGTCCGAGGCGTCCGATGAACATGAGCACGGTCAAGACGATAAGCCCCGGATCAGGGATACCGGCGGTGATACCGGTGGACAGCCCCACCGTGGCGAACGCCGACACGACTTCGAAGAGCACGACGTCCAGATCCATGCCGGTGATCGACAGCAGCGTGACCGTCCCGAAGACCACGGCGCCGACACTCAGCAGCGCCACCGTCACCGCCTGCCGCTGCACCGGCGCCGCCAACCGCCGCCCCAGCACGTGCACGGTCGGTTCTCCCCGCACCTCGGCCATGATGACGAACGCGAGCAGCGCGAAGGTGGTGACCTTGATTCCGCCCGCGGTGCCCGCGCTGCCGCCGCCGATGAACATGAGGATGTCGTTGATCAGCAGCGTGGAGGAGTTCATCGCGCCGACGTCGAGTGAGTTGAAACCGGCTGTGCGCGGCGACAGCCCGTGGAAGCCGCCGACGAGTAGTTTGTGTGCGGTGTTGAATGGGCCCAGTGTGGCCGGGTTGGTCCATTCGAACGCGATGATCGCCGGAATCCCCACGGCTGCGAGCAGGAAGTAGGTGATCAGCGTGATCTTCGTGTGGACCGACCAACGGTGCGGCGGCGAACCGGCGGGCATACGCCGCCGTAGGGATCTGCGCACCTCGAAGACCACCGGAAAACCCAGTCCGCCGATGATGAACGCGACGGTGATCGGGACGATGATCCATGGGTCGGTCGCGAATCCGATCAGACTGTCTTCATAGAGTGCGAACCCGGCGTTGTTGTAGGCCGAGATCGCGTGGAACACGCCGAGATAAACACCGCGCCAGCCGGTCTCGTCGTAACCGGTCATGAACCGGATGGTGAGCACCACCGCGACGAGAGCCTCGACCAGCAGACTCATCCGGATCACGCCGACGACCACCTGTCTGCTCTCTCCCAGCCGCAATGTTTTGGTTTCCGACTGGGCGATCAGCTGCATGCGCAGCCCCATCCGCCGTGCCACCAGCAATCCGAGCAGTGACGCGAGGGTCATGATCCCTAGCCCACCGATCTGGATCAGCCCGAGAATGAGCAACTCACCGAACGTCGACCAATGGCTTTCGGTATCCACCACCACCAGACCCGTGACACACACCGCCGACACGGCCGTGAACAAGGCCGTGACCACTCCCGTCGAGGTCCGCGACTCCGTAGCGACCGGCAGCATCAGCAGCGCGGTGCCGATCACCGCGACGGCACCGAAACCGAACACCACCAACCGGGCAGGGTGCCTCGAACTCGGCGACAGACGCCTGACTCCGGCGGCGACCCTCCACCACAAGGGGTGCCATCCGTCCGAACGGTGCGCGGTCTCGCGTGGGCTGTTCACTGATGTCCTAGGGTTCTGGGCGGTTTGTCGGCGATATCCGACCTTCTCGGGCGACGTGCCCGGAAGGTCGACCGTATCGCCGATCCGGAGTCCGGTGCGGGTGCACGCGGCCGGGCGGACTCGGGTTCGTCCTCGCGACACGAGCCGGGTCGATCATTCGGGGCCGCGATCGAAGCGGCTCCAGCGCGTCTCCCACAGGTGGTGCTGATATCGGGTCACGAAACAATGAGTGGTCATCGTGAGAAGCGGCGCGGTCGCCCAGAACTGGATCAGGACAACGGTGGCGGCGCCGATACCGACCATGACGGCGCGCGCGGGTTTGGCCGGCTCGTGGGGCTGTCGGATCAGGTCAGGAATCGGGTCGTGTGCGCGATCGCCTCGACAGGATGTTGTGCGCGGATGGCCTCGCCGATCGGGTCGAAACGCCACATTCCACCGTCCCGAGACACTTTGCCCATCACCAGGCCGGTGTGGGATGTGTCCGCGCTGAGGTCGTGGTGGGCGATTTCGGCGCCGGAGACGGTGTCGACGACGCGGCAGAACGCGTTCTCGATCTGGTCGAAGGTTTGGCCGGTGTAGGAGGTGACGAGGAAAACGACGGTGGTGATCTGCGGCGGTATGCGGGTCAGGTCGACGGTGATCACCTCGTTGTCGCCTTTACCTTCCCCGGTGGTGCTGTCTCCGAAGTGTCGGACCGAGCCGTCTCGCGAGCTGAGCTGCTCGTGGTAGACGACATCGGTGATGTGGTCCTCGGCGAACAACAATGCCGCCACATTCAGATCGATGTCTTTCGCGGCGGCGCCCGACCAGCTGCGCCGTACCGGATCCCATCCCAGCGCCACGCGAAGGTGCTCGAGCCGCGTCGTGTTGTGATCACTCGATGTCATGGATTTGTTCCTTCGGATCTGGCGGGACGGGCGTCGAGTACGGTCAGCAGAGGTCTGTGCGCGGCAGACGGTAGGAAACGAAAAACGTTGGAGCCGTTGGGATCGCGCCGCTGAGGCGTGGAGGGCAGCGGGAGCGGCATGTGCAGGTGGGCGACTGCGATTCGCCGGGCGGTGGCGGGCCGCTTCCCGAACCAGATCGGCATCCGGTCTGTGATGCACGACGCAGCGGGCACCGGTGTCGGTGGGGTCGAGGTTCGACCGCAATCGCGGCCCCGAAGCTGCGACCGTCACCGGAGCGAGGGTGCGAGGGCTCGGCGATGCTGTGTGTGAGGTGACGAGCGGAGGGCTTCCTGTTCTCACGGTCACCGACGGCACCGGTGGTACGGCAGTTCGGTGTCAGCACGGTGCGCTCCTGCTCGTCTAATGGCCCGACCCGCGGTCAGGGTCGGGTTGCCGACCAGACTTCCCGGCGCACCACTGGTAAAGATGCCGTAAACCCGCTTCCGAGGCAAACGGCATCCCGTCGGCGCGGGCTGCGTTGCGGTGTCGTCGCGCCGGTGACCAGCCGCGTTGGCGGGTGAGGATCGGTCGGTGCCGGCGGTACCCCAGCAAGATCGTGGGCATCGCAGGTTTTCCTTGCCCGTGAAAAGAGAATTGTCATGTCATGGCCAGCTCTTGTTCACCACCGAACCAACCCTCCGCCGGCGGACACCTGGCCGCCTGGATCTCCGGCCGGCGCGCGGCGGCGTCGGTGAAGACCGCCGGCGCGGGTCGAGAGATTCGTATCCGCAGCGTTACCCTCATGTCCGCCGTGTTGGACCTGGAGTTCGCCGTGACCAACGGGCGTGATGGATTCGTGCGGAAACTGCTCGGCGGCTCACCCAGTGAGGTGCCCGACCGCTATGACTTCGCCTCACCCATCGCTCACCTACCGACCGGTCTGCGCGTCACCGCCGTGCACGGCGACACCGACCGCGTGGTAGCCCTCGAACAGAGCCGCCGCTACGTCAGCGCGGCGACTCGCACCGGCAATGCCGCCGACCCTGCGTGTGCTGCCCGGCACCGGCCACACCGAGTTCACCGACGCCACCTCACCGGCCTGGGCCACCGCCCGAACCACGATCCTCGACCACGTCGAGTACCAACACTGAGCCGAACCGGTCCGAGCCGAACACGATCGCGCTGACACGTCACTGAACGTCGAGCCGGCGGCCGGCTGGTGGCGCGGTTCGGTGGTTGCCGCGTGATCGATGCGACTGGGTCGGTTTGCGTGTCCGGGTGTCTATACGGCATCTTTACAGGCGGAGCGCCGGGAAGTCTGGTCGGCAAACCCGGCCCGAGTGCGGGTTCGGGCCGACCAGTGATGGGCGCACCATGATGCTGCAGCGAGCGAGAGCCATACGACGCGGGACCCCGGGTCCGAGGACGTTGTGTGGTGTGTCTGATTCCGGTCCACCGGTGAACGCTGCCCACGCGTGCATTACCTGTGGTCCTGCGTGCGCTGCTGTAGGACCCCGCCGCGGTATGGGACTACGGCCGGTCGCCGAGTGGCGCGGACGTGCCGCCGCGGCGATTCAGGAGAGGCGGAATTCGAAGTGACTACCCCCGAGTCCCGACTACGGTTGTTTTCGCGCGGTTCCTGGCCTGAGACGCGGCGAGTCGCGGCGATCTTGCGGACCGAGACCGCTGGGGGCGTCCTGCTGATCGCGGCTGCGGCCATCGGCTTGGTCTGGGCCAATACGCCATGGGCGGACGCGTACGAGAGGCTGCGCGACTTTCGACTCGGTCCCGAGAGCTTGCATTTGCATCTTCCGTTGGAGGCGTGGGCGGCCGACGGGTTGCTGGCGGTGTTCTTCTTTGTGGTCGGACTGGAGCTGAAACGCGAGTTCGTGGCCGGTGATCTGCGGGATCCGCGCCGCGCCGCACTTCCAGTCGTGGCAGCCGTCGGCGGAATGGTCGGCCCCGCCCTGATCTACATCGCGTTCAACGTCGGCAACGACGGCGCGGTGAACGGGTGGGCGATTCCCACCGCTACCGATATCGCATTCGCCCTCGCGGTCCTCGCGGTCGTCAGCTCGCATCTACCGACGGCGTTACGGACCTTCCTGCTCACCCTCGCGGTGGTCGATGATCTGCTCGCGGTGACCGTGATCGCGATCTTCTACACCGATGAACTGCACCTGCCCTACCTCGGGCTCGCGGCCATCCCACTG
>NZ_BAFS01000465.1 GCF_000308415.1 Nocardia asiatica NBRC 100129
GGGCCGCAGCAGGCGTGGTCGTCGATGCCGCGCCGCGCGGTGCGCCCCACGCAGGACCATCCCACCAAATCTGGAGTGCTCGGGTTGGTCGCCAATGCACTCGGCCGTGACCGCGGGGACGACATCAGCGATCTCGCCGCGCTGCGCTACGCGGTTCGCGGTGACCGAACCGGCACCGTCGAAGTCGACTTCCACACCGCCGGAGCCGGATCATTCCCGCTGCTACCCGCCGAGGTTCTCGCCGATCGGGTCACTGCCCGAGCCGCCGCGAACGGCAGTGTGCGCCCACGGGCGTACGCGGCACCGAAAAACATCCGCAGGCACGGCGACTCCTTGACGGGCAAACGCGAGGCCGCGATCCTCACCCGCGATGCATACCTCGCCGATGCCGTCTTCACCGCTGCTCTCACCGGCGATCGGTCGATAATCGACCAGATCGCGGCAGCGCTCACCACACCCGCGCGGACGTTGTTCCTCGGCCGCCGCGCCTACCCCCTTTCTCAGCCGCTCAACCCGTATGTGGTCGACGACACCGACCCGCAGCAAGTGCTCACCACCGCGCCGCCCGCCCCACGTGCGATCGACGGGCCGCGCCCGGTGTGGGCCGATGCCAACCCCGTCGACGCTCACGACCCGGCCGCGCGGATCGTCACCGACCAGCCCACCAGCTACCAGGACCGCCGACACCGCCCGCGCGTCGAGATCCGCGTCCGAACAGGACCAGCCCGAGCCTTCACACCCGAAGTCGAAGTGGTCGACTTCTTCTCCCCTCCGGAGCCGACATGACCGCCGATAGACCGGCTTCGGCCGGCGGTGTGCTGCTCCCTCGAAGCTATCTCACTCTCGACGCCAACCATCGAGGCGTGCGTGCCGCACTGATCGACGTCCAACTGATGCACCGGCTGATCATGACAGGCTGGCGACAGGCCGACTCGCCTCAACCAGGCATCCGCGCGGAACTCGCCATTCTCTACGCCCTCGACCTCACCACATCCGGCACCGTGCGCGTCGTCACACAAGCCGCAGTCGAGCCACACTGGCAGCTAGCGCCGGGCACGACCACCGAAGCCCCTGTCGCCAGACAGCATTTCGCGCCCCTGGATGGCGCGATCGAGTTCCAGCTCACCGCCGCTCCGACTCGCAACCTGCCCCCCGTCCCGAACATCACCCCCGGTCGCCGCGCGCGTGGCCGCCGCGTTCCACTGCCCACCGACGAACACCTCGCCTGGGGCAAGAATGTACTCACCAGACGCGCAGGCCTCACCGTGCGCGAGTTGACGATCTCCAACATCAGCAGGCTGGATTCCGCGACCAAGTCCCTCCCGCCCGACGAACGCCCGATCCACGCCGCAGTGTTCGCCCACACCACCGTCACATATCACGGCGTCGCCGAGATCACCGACCCCGACACCCACTGCCACGCCCTCATCCACGGCATCGGACGCGCCAAGTCATGGGGCTGTGGACTCCTGCTCACCCGGCCCTACGCCAGGGACTGAAGTGCAGGCACGAGCGATGACTGTGAACACGAATGCGCTCTATGATCAGCGTGCCACCCAAGTTTCGATCCAGGCCAGAGACTGTTCCGCCCCGCACATGCAGGGGATCAGCCGTTCCCGCGGTACCACATCGGAGAAAGCCTCCGAGCCGCCCCGCACATGCAGGGGATCAGCGGGACACCGGCGAACACTCACCAGGCGGGATCGAATTCGCCCCGCACATGCAGGGGAGTTCGCCCCCGGAGGTCGGCCCATCAGCTGATCCCCGGGGCGAGCGGCTGCGCGATCGGATCCCACCACCAGGAGCCGCGCTGTGCGACGAGCACGGCGAGGATATTCGGTTGCCCGTAATAGGTGATCACGCAGATAGTGGCCCGATTTCGGTGCTGGTCGCCGAATTCGAAGCCAACCTAGGCCACCTGCGCACCCGCGAAGGCATGGCAAAGGCCCGCGCCAAGGGTGGCCAGGGATTGACGCGCTCGGCTGCCGTGGACTCGGCTGCTGCGCATGGGGGGACAGATCAGCGAAGACGGCCCCCGTGCAGTGCCGAAAACGGGGCTACACCGCAGCCGGAACCTGTCCAGACGCGCGAGGTCGGCGCGGGCGCCCGGGGGTGTCGGGAGCGCTCTGCCGGCGCGCTGGCCGATATTCCTGGCGTACTGGTACACGGCCGCAGTGAGGGCCACCCTGCGCCACTGGTCCGCTCCGACTCCGACCCACGCAGCGACTTACGGGCAGTGTGCGTAGGGTGGCGGGCCGGAATTCGCGGTGCGCGTCTGGAGCTGGAGCCGATAGAAAGCCAGGTCCTTGTTCGTCTCTGTGTAGTTCGGATCTGTCATGTTCGCGATGTAGATCGACGCGTCGGTGGCAATCAATGCGGCGTTCGGATCGCCCTGCACGCTCTTCCATGTCTGCTCGGTCACGGGTTGTTGGAAGAGCGAGGGGTCGATCACCATGACGCGCACCTGAGGGTAGGGGCCGCGGACACGCAGTGTCGCAGCGACATGCCATCCCCACAAGACGATGCAGTTGGGATTGTTCTTCGTGTCGACCGACAACATCGTGTGGGCGCGGATCCACACTTTTCTCGGACGTAGGCCCGTCGCGATCATGAGCCTGCACATCTCGTGAGCGCGCGCCCAGCAGCCGTCGTCGGGATACAGAAACGGGATGCAAGGCGGCGGGACGGTAGCCGGATCACAACTCGTCGCGTTGACCATGTCGAAGGCTTGCCGGGCTCGGTCTTCGGATATCGCACCAAACAACCACGTCACCAGGGCCAACAGCCGCAGGCGTCGCAACAGCTCCAGAATCCGCGCGATGAGGTTGGGTTGCGGGACAATCGGCGTGGGAATAGGTGGCAGGGGAGGCGCATTGGGATCGGGGATGTAGGCGCGGACGTCGATGATCTCGTGCACGTCATTCTCGGTGACGATCACCGCGGCGCCACTGTCGGCCGCACCGCGGAGCAGGTTCACCATGTCGGTGAATCCTGAAGTGTCTCGTCGTAGTACATGTTGCGCGTGAGAACGCTGCAGTACGACGCTGTAGGCCCCGACGGATAGGGGCTGGATACGGTCGATTCTCGTGACATGCGGGATCAGTAACCGAGTGATCGTTGATGTCGCCGGGTCGATTTCGAGATAGACAGGCAATCGCAGTCTTCGCAGCCCATCGAGGACTCGCGCGTAGCCGACCGCTCGCGGATCGTCAGGATCCAGCTGCGCGTGGCGGCCTTCCGTCAATTCCACGTCGATCGGGGGAGCCGATTCCTTGGAAGAGATTCGATCGACCGGGGGCTCGAGGCCGACGATCATCGAGACAACCGAATGGGGGTTTGTCATCGCAGTCCTCCAGTAGCTGGGGGCCTGTTCGCGCGCCGCCGCCTACACGACAAATTCATAGCATATTGATATCACTGCTGGTTGTAGATGCGGGGCACGCCACGACCAGCGTGACCATATGGTCGCCGACCAACAAGCGGCCACCCAGTGCGGACAAACGTGCTGTCAGGCTGCAGCGTCCAAAGACGTGGCTGTTGGCAGGTAACTGCCCGGGGACGATGACCCCTGCCACTCCTCATGTCCGCCCCGCTCGACCGCGCCGCGCGCGGCCAAGCGGGGCAACGTCCGCACTCAAGCGGGGGTCAACACCGCATCCAGCGCGTCGAACAGCGCTGCCTGCTCCGACGTGCTGCCCAGGGCGCCGAAGTGTCCGTCCGGGCGGATCAGCGCCACGGCGGTGTCAGCGTCGTGGCTGCGATCGGCGGCCTCGCCGCATGCCCCGCTCAGTGCTCGACCACCCAAGCTGGACGCCGGCACGGACGCGAACTTCACACGCTCACCAAAACGCCGCTCAAGACGCGTTTTCAACGCAGCGTTCGCCGCAGCCGCCTGCGGATCACGCCGCTCGAGCGCGGCCACTGTGTAGAACGGATGCCGCAGGAACTCATGTAGGTGAAGCGGCACCCGGTCGCCGACGGCCAGATCGGCCGGTCCCGTCAGCCCTGCTGGTGTGGAGATCACGTCGCGGTAGCTGAAGGACAGGCCCGAGATCAGTCCCACCATGCGCTCGTTGAATCCTGGCTCGCGAGTCTTCGCGATCCGTTCAGGGATCGGCGTGCCGTGATCCATCAGTATCTTGGTCAACTCGTGTGAGCCCGCAAGGACCAGCTCAGCCACGGGCCGTCGTTCCAGTTCGTAGGTTTCGAGGACCGCCTCATCCGCATATCCGCGCACAACCATTCCGAGCTTCCAGCCCAGATTGAAAGCGTCTTGGATGCCGCAATTCATGCCTTGGCCACCCGCTGGCGAATTGATGTGATTCGCGTCGCCGCACAGTAGAATTCGTCCGATCCGGTACGTTCCGCTGATTCGTCTCCAGATGGAGAACACGCTGTTTTCGGCCTGCGCGCCGAGCGTGACTCGACGATGGGGGAAGTGGTCGTCGACGACTGATTGGAAGGCTGCAAGAGTCATTTCAGCCGAGTCGACCTCAGAGTTTTCACTGATCAGAACCCGGCAGTTGCCATCAGGCAGTGCTGTCACCAGCAGCATGTTGCTTTCTTTGATGAAGTAGTGGATGCGATTGCTATCGTAGTCCTCGAGCCCCGAGACTGGCCCGTTCATCATTTTCATCGCCTGACCGGAATACTCGTCGCCCACATAAGATACGCCGAGCTGTTCGCGTACTCTGCTCTGCAGCCCGTCGCACCCTACCAGCCAATCTGGACGGACTATCTCCTCACGACCGGTGTCGGTATGAACCAAACGGGCGGTAACAAGCCCGTCATCATCATTTTTCGCGGAGACGAGTTCGGTTTCCCATTCTACGTGGGTATCCAACGACGCAAGGTGATCGCGCAGGACTGTCTCAGTGTCGTTCTGCGGGATGATGAGCACGAAGGGATAACGGCTCTGCAGCGTTGTGTAATCCAGCCGCGCGACGTCCTGATATCCGGAGAAGTGCCAATCCATGGAATCTGATGGGATACCTCGCTCCTCGAAGAGGTGGGCAATGCCAGCCATATCAAAAAGTTCCAGCGTGCGCGCCTGCAGTGTAAAGGATTTCGACTTATCGGAAGGAGCTTTCCGCTTGTCGATTATTCGGCATCTGATACCCAGACGTGCCAACTGAAACGCCAGCGTCAACCCCGACGGGCCAGCCCCGACGATCACAACTAGGCCACGCAATTTGGAAATGTACATGATAACCCTTTCTGCACGCCGAATCATGGCCCGGCAGCATGGAACGGATGCCGAGGTGGATGCCGCCACATATTTCGAATTACTGACGGCACTGGAAAGGTGAAATGTATGGCGCGACCGATGCTTCACATGGCTCTGCGTCGATCATCAAGGCGCCGCTACCACACAACAGTTGCTGCCTTCGTTTCAAGTAACTATCGCAAGGTGTCCTCCTCGCCCAATGGTCAGTGACGGTGCCGCGGGGACAGTGGTGTGCGCGATACGTGTCGGTGCCGAACGTCGTGTACAGCTGAGCGCACGGAGCACCCACCTCGGTGGGGATCCGGACTGGCAGGGCACGCTCCAGTTCCAATGGTGTGCAGCGGGGGCTGTGGTGTGGTGAAAGATGTCCCTGCGGAGGGGCCAGCAGTTGATGCTCTGCCCCGCCTGCGCGGAGCCGACCTGATAGCCGGCCGCGATGAACGTCGGACTGGTACATGCGCGCTTCTTCAAGGCCCATTCCCTCCTACCCGCTCGACACCCAGATGGCCACGAATCGCACACGAAGGCGGGTTGCATGAAGCCATGTCCCCCGACTTCCGCAATAGGGCTTGCCTGGTGCCAACAGCCAGACTTTCCCACCGGTGGCCTTATGAGCGGAATAGGGAAGTACCTACGAGGTCCCTACGAACGGCAGTTCGGGTTTGAGGGCTGCCGCGGGCGGCTCGCATCGGTCGAAAGCTGCGGCGCCGGAGAATAATTCAGCCATCGGTGGACAGTCGGGCGCTTTTGCGATGCCACGCGGCTCAGAGGCGAGAAACTGCGGTGTATGGGCGTCGATCTGGGCGACATCTCGGAAGCAACCACTGCCGTCAGGGTGGTGTTCGGAGGTCCAGACATGGAGTTCGTGAGCATGGTGGGTCCGCTGGGTCGGGACAGAGGTGGTCAGTTCTCGTCCACTGCGGTCGCTTTCAACGGAGCTGCGGGTTCCTCGCGCGCCGGTCGCCCATTGTGCGCGGCCGCCAGCTGGTGCAAGCTGTCGCTGCCCACGGAGGCACTGCCGGCAGTTGAAGAGGTTGGTCTGCGACGTAAGAACCTGCCGAACGACTCCTGCGCCAGCTGTGCGGATGCAGTTGCTGTCGGACCCCAGCGGGCGCCCGCAGGCGGCCCGTGGGGTCGAAGATCAGCACGCTGTTCGCTGACCGAGCGTTCGATGAGACAGTTGCGAAGACAGGCAAAGCCCGATACCGCCCGCGAACGATCTGCTGAATCCCTGTGGAGTGCTAACCCGGCAGGCGGCTGCGGCTGGCTCTCCGTTCCTGCGGATGTGGAGCTACACCGTCAGGGGCGGAACGGAGCCGAAGGAGGGAACACCACCGGCAACGCTTCCAATGCTCGGTGGAACGGGCCGGGGCGCCACACAAGCTCGTCTTTGGGCACGGCCAGTCGCAACTCCGGGAGAGTGTCCAGGAGCTGATCGATGACGTCCTGTGCGAGCAGAAGCCCGTACGGCCGAGCGTGCGCAGGGCAGGCGTGCGGGCCGGTGCTGAAAGCTAGATTCCATCCGTTGTCCAGGAATTCCCCTGTGTTCATCGCTGGATCCGTGTTGCAGGCGGCCATGCTGATGATCACCGGCTGATTCGCTGGCAGCCAGACATCCTCGATCAAGATCGGCTGGCGCGGATAGGTGATGCAATAGTTCGCCATCGGCGGGTCGGTTGCAAGCCGCTCGTGGAGCGCGGTCTTGGTCGACAGATGGAGGCTATTGCCGAAGCGGGTGTCGGTCAGCATCAACAGCAGGGTGTTGGCGATGAGGTTCAGTGGCGGTTCGACACCGGCGGCGAACAACAGAACCAGCTGGTGCACCATCTCCTCATCGTTCAGCTTGGCAGGATGTTGGACCAGCCTTGTGACGACGTCATCTTGGGGGTGCTCGCGCTTCAGCGCGGTCAGGTCGAGCAGCGCTTGACCCATGATCATGTTCACTGTTTCGGTATCCACGCCGTCGAACATCGCGGCGCTGGCTTGCGCGACTCGCTCGCCGATGTCCGGTGGACAACCGAGTACCTGGCAGAAGACCGAGAAGACCAGCGGTTGCACATACTGGGTCAACAGCTCGGCCTGGCCGGTCTCGCAGAAGGTGTTGATGATCGGGATGGCGGATTCCTCGACCATGGAGCGCAGGGAGTTCAGGTCGATCCCGTCCAGGGCGTCGGTCAACGCAGCGCGGTATCGTGCGTGCTTCTCGCCGCTGGTTCGGATCGCGTTGGGTCGTGCCTCGATCATCGGCATGATCGGGATTCCGGCGGGTGCGGTCCTCTGCCACATGCTCGGATCGGCAGGGAAGTGGTCGTCGTCGTTGAGGATGCGCACGGCGGTGCGATAGCTGATCACCAGGGTTGCGGGCACTCCTGGCCACATTTCGACCGGCACCAGCGGTCCGTAGTCTCTACGCATCCGGCTGTAGAATCCGTGCGGATCGGCCGCGAACTGCGGGGTGTAGATCGGGATTCGAGGACCGATGCTCTCGATCGATGACATCGAGTCGGTCGCGGTAGCACCCTGATGCGTGTGCTGCGGATACACGTAGTCTCCTTGGTGTCGGTTGCGGCAGCATAGTACCGAAGGCGAAGATCGTCGGCTCGTCTATGTTGTTTCCTGCCAACAAGATTCCGCCGCATCGGCGGTGTCCGTCGCACGGGTTACGCGTCCGATACGACACGGGTTGGGCGCCCAGGCAGGGCGCCCAACCCATGGACGTGCCGCGGCCGTGTCAGTGATGGTGCTGATGACGCAAGCGGGAGTCCCATGCGCCAGGCAGATCGTCGGACAGTACCGGTGCGCCGAGGATCTCGTCGTCGAAGTCGAAGGCCTCCAGCAGTGCGGGCATCTGGACGACGAGGTTGTCGATCGCCCTGGGAAGAACCCCTCTACGGCCGTGCTGCTTCAGCGACTTCACGGCAGCGATGTCGAGCAGACCATGAGTGAGATACCACGAGCCATGCTGGTCGATCTGATCCAAAGCGAAAACGTCGCGTACAGCGGCGATCTCGGGGTGGCGCTCGGCGAGGTCGTCGAGCAACTGCAGGGTTTGCTCGGCGCAATAGGCATCGATGAGTGCAAGCGCATCCGGGATGACATCTAGTCGAGCTTCCAATGCTGGGTCACTCAGGAGCGCCTGTGCTTCGTGCGCGATTGTCAGGGTGCGTGCGTGGAGTAGGCGCTTGCGGTCTGTGGGGTCGGCGGGATCGTGAAGTGTCGGCTCGGGTGGCGGTGTGCCGCCGAGTTCTTTGGCCAACACGCGCCCACCCACGCTACCCAGCACTTTGGTGTCGCCCTCGCCAGTGATGGCGGCATGGCAGATTCCGATGTAGTCGGCGACCCGATTGTCGCTGAACATGCCTTGCGCAGCCATTTTCAGGCGGCAGTCGGTGACTGTCGCCAAGGCGTGGTCCTGAATGAAGTACTTGGCGGCCATGACCGCCACGACGGTGCCGCGGTAGGTGAGCTGGGCGTCGGCGAGGAAGGTCTTGACCGCGTTACCGTAGATGGTTCGGGCGACGGTACCAGCCAATTCGGTGAGCAGAGTGTCCTTCACGTGCGGGATGTCGATCATCAGTGGTTTGGCGTCCGGCGTCAGCGGAACGCGCCGCTTGGTGGCGTAGCTTAGCGCGATGTAGAGCGAGGCTCGAGCCGTTGCGTTGAGGCAGGAGGACAGAGCCAGTCGGCCGACGGTCAGTTGGCTGATCGCTGATGGGAATGCCCGCTTCCGGCTGTCCTCGTCGGCCCAGGTCAGCACCCCGTTGCGGTCGATGGTGGCCAGGTTGTTGCTCAGCCAGGCACTGCGCTCGACCCGGAGGTTGTCGAAGCTGATGATCGCGTTGTCCATGATGACCAGTTGCTGGCGGCCGAGCTGGGTGATCGTTACGCCGGGAGCCGGGTCGCCGTTGGAGTCGCGCAGCCTCGCGGCGAAGAGGTGCACGCCCTGATCGACGCCTTGTGCGTCGATCAGCCGCGCGCCGATGACGCAGACTCTAGCGACCGGGATGCCCAGACTCGGCATGAACTTTTGCGCCAGCGGATGGGGGGTATTGATCACGAACCCCTCGCCATCCCACGTCGCGGTGGTCTCCATGAAGCCGATGTTGGAGCCGCACCCGTACTCGGTCAGCAGCATGACGCCGACGCTGGTCCCGTCATCGAGATCCTTGAGGTACGGCTTGGCGGAGTCGAGGTCGGTCAGGGTGGCCAGGCTGCCCGAGGCCAAGTTGTAGTGGCCGGAGATCAACGGAATAAGGTCAGGTGTCAGTACTGCGGTCTGGTCGAACACCGCAAACAACTTGGGAAGATCGGTCGCGACATCGCGGGCACCGATCTCGTTGACCAGGTCTTCCAACTGGTCATACGCGTTCTGCCGTCGCTGCACCTGGCTCATGTCCTCGGTGACGCGGAACTCCGGCTTGGTCAGGATCTTCTGCAGCTGCTGGGGGAACGCTGCGTCGCCGTGCCGGAGAACCTCCGCCAGCGATGTGCGTTCCTTGGACCCGTGTGTACCCATAACCGCCTCCTACTCACTTCCGATCCCAGCGGCTGGTCATCTACCGTTGGGCATACCCGAGGCCATCGCGCGGACTTCGACGCACCAGAGCCAGCGGTAGCCGCACGTTTACGCAGACGTAGCCGGCGATCGGAAACATGGAAGTCGGTCGATCACCCGTCAAAGCTCAAAACACCCTCACCTTCACGGCATGTTTCGTTCCGCCACGGGCGCAGCAACTTTCGGGCTCCGCGCGGCGCCGGGCCGACACGCGGAAACCGGTTCCGGGGGGACCGCAGGAGCGCGGCGGGAAGTTCCTGACGCCGCGCTCCACCGTCGGTTTCGCCGACGAAGCGGGCGGCCTGCTCGTTCGGCCGGACAGCAGCGCCTGCATGTATCCGAGCCGGAATCGCGGTCGCACAGAACTGCGGCGTCACCATTGCCGCAGAATTGCCATTGACCGAGCGAGACACGAAATGTATTGTGCCACAATCTGTCCTGCGGCTCTCGGTGAACGCTGACAAACGCTTGGTTCGGTCCGGTGACCTGGCGTTTCTCGGAACGAGCCCATTTCGGTGTCCATCGGGTGACACGCCTGTCTGTCGATTCGCCACGGTTGTCAACCTGCGAGTCGGTCGAGGGTGTCACCAAGAGTGCAGTGGTCGAGCGTTGCCTCGAGTGCCCCGGAGACGCAGTACTGCCACGACGCCCGTCTCGGTCGGTGCTGGCAGGGCGCCGGTCGGATCACGTGGTGGCGAGCGGGATGGTGTACCTTTAGCCGTCCGAGAGTCTGGGGGTCTGTTGAGGTTGCTGGAGGTGGTCACGCCACTGCGACGTCCCATAGGGCCAGCGAGCGGGGCGCGGCGTTGCAGGAGGCGAGGACTCGCTTTCGCCAGGCGAGTGCTGCGGGTAAGCAGTTGGCGCAGTTCTTCGCCCCCCGTGGGTGGACCTCGCCGCACACTGGCCCGTCTTCGTACCTGTAACCGAAAGACCACGCTGAACTATCAGCACTGGACAACAGATCGCCATACCGCCTGAGGCCGAGGACCTTCACTCCGAATCCATGGAGGTATTTCACCCCTTGGGCGCGCACTGCGCAGACGATCCGGAAGATCTCATCCGAGTTCTGGCGGCGACACACCGAACCCAAGCCAACCAGCGGTTCGCGAGTCAAGTCCACTCCTGCCTCGCGGTACAACTGGATGCAGCGGACATAGTCGTCGGTCGTCTGGCCTTGCAGGACCGGGATGAAGTGCAGATCATCTGGTGCCAGGGCCCGCAGCTCGACCAAGTTCTCCACAGTCAGCCGCTGGTGCAGCGCGCGCAGCTCCTCCAGAGTCATCGAATGGTCCGGGTCGAGGAACTGGCGGGTGCCGACGAACTTCTGTCCCTTGTAGACGCCGCCTTCGATGATCGCGTCTTCGGTCATGTGGTCCATCGGAGCTGCCCACAGTAGGCCGCCGATCTCGTCGCGGTATCGGCGTACTCGTTGCACGTATTCGGCTGCGGTGAACGTCCAAAAGCCATGCTGCTGCAACTGCGAGAACCCGCCACTGTCGAGCGCCCACGGCGCGATTGCACGCGGCAACTTTTTGCGGTGCCGCAGTCGCGCGTCGGAAACGAACAAGGGCACTCCGGCGCGAGCAAGCCACGCTGGATTCGCAGAGCCCAAGAAGTATGTCAGACAGTCCTGCTCGGTGGTGCCCGCGTTGCGGGCCTCGAGTGATGGCGCTGGTGGTTGGGGCTGCGGAACCTGGTCTTCGGATTGCGAGATGCCGTGGCTCGATGGTGCGTGCGACTCTGCCTCGACGTCGCAGGTATCGAGAGCTGTGATCGGTTGCTCGGCGGATCGTGCGACGTAGGGGGCGTCGTAGGGGTCGGCATCGCCTGGTGTGGCGATTGTGGCGCAGTGGCGGGCCGTGTCGAACGCCTGAAACCGCAGTTGCTCTGCTGCGGCGGTGAGTACTCTCCCACGGCGGCGCTGCTGCGCGGTGTCGTGCGGCTCGGTCGCGACCGCCCGGGAGGCGGCATCGGCCAGCGCGGTCATCTGCTCGACGGTGAGCCGGTAGCGGCGCCACCGATCATGCCACTCCGGCGCGGACACAGCCTGGCCGGTGAAGGGTGCGGTTGCTGGTGGCAGGCTGCGCAGTTCGCGTACCCGCGGCAGGGTCAGGGTGACCTGACGCGCGGCCCGGTGGGGTGGGATGGGCTCCGTCGCGTCTCCGCGCAGGTACCAGCCTGCGCGTCGGGCTGCGCGCACCGCAGCGTGCGGCTGGTCGGACCTGAGTTGCTCGGGGTGGGCCGAATCAAATGGAGCGCCACCGTCGAGGCGTTGTAGCCACCAGCGCCGTTGGTTGTCCTCGCCGTATCGAGCCCGCACGAATGCGACGCGCGCGCCGGTGGCGTCGATGATCCACCCATGCCCGGCGGACGTATTCAGTTCGGCCAGCCGGAAGCCCTGTCCGACGTCGATGCCGTCGCTGCTGTGCGCTTGGATCAGTTGTTCGCGATGATCGACGCCGTGGGCCTGCTGCGGGCCGTCCCGCAGTGTGGTCACGATCGGTGACCCGTCGGGGTAGGTGAGGTCGCGGAAAGCCCATGGTCGCAGCCCGGTCTCGCCACGCACCAGCGCGACAGCACTGCGTGCGTCGACGTGGACGGTGAACACGGTGCCCGGACCTTGCGGGGTGAGAACCGCTGTGCCTTCGGTCAGCAACGTGTCTGCGCCTGTCGCTGACGTCGGCTGCACGGCCGCACGTTCTGGCGCTTCATCGGCACCGCTTGGACGTGGGAGGGTATTGGCCCGAACGGCGGGGGTGCTCACGGGCGAACTCCTTGGATCGAACCGAACTGTCACATATATCGTACAGCGGAGCGTTCGATATATGTGACAGTTTGCGATGTTCTACAGTCCAGGAGTGCCGGAACCAGCCGACGAACTACTCCTCGCCCGCCGCCGAGCATTCGGCAAACGCCTGCGAAGCCTGCGCGAGAATCGTGGACTGAGCCAGACGGCAACAGCGGCGGCGGCAGACTTGGCCCGCGGCTACTACTCCGGCGTCGAATCGGGCCAGCACAACATCTCCCTGGACAACCTGTTCGCGCTCGCAGACACCCTCGGCGTCGACATCGCAGAGTTGTTCAACGGCCTCGACGTGGGTGCACACCACGGCGGGAAGCGCGAACAAGTGGATGGCGAGTAGTGCTGCGGGGGGATCCGCGGTCGTGAGCGTGCGGAGTGCGGCAATGGTCCGCACCGTGCAGATAGTCTCAAGGAACGGCTGAAGCCGGCGTTTGCTGGGAATATGCTGACTAGGTGTCGCTGCCGTCTCGGCTTCCCCGGCCGATGCTGGCAACCGCTGGCGCCGCGCCCACGATCGATGGCGACCCACCACGGTGGGCCGCCGAAATGAAATGGGATGGCGTCCGAGGGGTAGTGGGTGTCACCAGCCACGAATGCAGAATTCTCAGCCGCGGCGGCAACAATCTCGCTGACGCGTTTCCAGACCTCTGTGGAGCCCTACGTCAAGCAGCCGAAGGTCGAGAATTGGTGCTCGACACAGAACTGGTCGCACCTGACGCGGCCGGAGTGCCGAGGTTCAACCGGATCGCTCGCCGCATCCGAATGCGCAATCCGGGGGCGAAGCTAATCAGCGAGCTGCCCGCGCAAGCGTTCGTGTTCGATGTCCTGGATGTCGACGGCGTCGACACGATGGGGCTGCCTTACATCGAGCGCCGCAACCGGCTCACGCAGCTGCGGCTATCCGCGCCAGGCGTGGTGGTGCCACCGCACTGGGTGAACGTGCCGCTGGACCGAATGCTCGAAGTCGCCGCCGAGCACGACATCGAGGGTGTCATGCTGAAACGCCTCGACTCCCTCTACCGGCCCGGTGTGCGCAGCAAGGCCTGGATCAAGATTCCACTGCGCAGGAGTTGCCCCGTCGTCCTGGTGGGCTGGCTCGCCGGATGGGACAAAAATCAGTCATCCCTATTTCGATCTCTGCTGGTCGCGGCCCATGATCCTGACGCCGCGGGAGCGCTGGTCCTACTCGGCAGCGTCGGCTCTGGATTCAGCGCGCTTGGCCGGCGGCAGTTGCAGGCGCAGCTCGACGAGCTCACGGTCGAGGACTGTCCACTGGACGTCGATCCGCCGCTGTGGACCCGCCGCTGCGTCACATGGCTCAGGCCCGTGCTGGTCGGTGCGGTCGAGTACCGCGAGCGTACTTCCGGTGGGCTACGGCATGCGGTCTGGCGCGGCCTGCTACCCGGTCGCCTCGCCGAGGAAGTGCGCATGCCACCGAACTGACGCCCCAGCGCCAGCACACCCACCTCGTGTGCGGGGAACCACTGTGGCGCTGAATATCTTTCGTAGCGTAGACGCGTGGACGGTCACGAGGAGCAGACCCGCGAAAGGGCAGTAGAGACTCACCTCGCGGCGGATGCGGAGAAGCCGTGTGAAGCGCGCCAGGCGACAGCAGTGGCGCTACTCGTCGCGGCGACGACGTTGTGGGGATGCTTTTCAGCAGGGCTGGCCCTGTTGGGTTCCCGGCACGCTGGACCACTGGTATCGCTCGGCGCGGCGATCCCACTGCTGGCGATCGCGGCGGCTGCCGGCCGGCGGCCCGATCAGGAGCTGCGCACCCACAAGAAGCTCTACCTGCGGCTGGGCGCGCTCGAAGCGGTGAACATCTCGCTGTATGTCGCCGCGCTGGCACTCGGCCCGGCACCAGTAGTCGTCGCACTACACCTGGCGTCCCCGCTGCTGCTTGTTGCTCGTGCGGTACTCACGGGAGTGCGGACGGTGAGCACTCGGCTGGTGGTCGAGGGCATGCTTCTTGTCGGCGCTATCGCCATTGTCGCGGCTCGACCCGGCACCGGAACCGTCACAGGCACCGCGCTGGTCGGGTGTGTTCTGGCGTTGGGAAGTGCGGGGGCCGTAACGGCCCTCATCGTTCTGGTAGCCAGGCAGTCCCGCCATCGTGATCCGGCCATGTCGGCGGGACTGCAGTTGGCCATCGCTGCGCTTGTCACCACACCGCTGCTGACGATCTCTGCGTGGGACTGGAGGCATGCCGTCGCGGAAGTGGCGCTCGGATCGGTGACGCTGGGCCCCGGGTTTTTCCTGTACTGGCGTGCGATGAAACACCTAAGCCCCTCGACCGCTGGTGTGCTCGGATTGAACGAAGCGGTGGTCGCCGCTGCGGTGGTGGGAGTGGTAGACCGATCCCAGATTTCGCTTCCGACGATTCTGGCGGGGACTCTCGTCGCCGCTGCCGTGGTGTTGGATACCGAGGGGCTGCGCCGCCTTCGAGGGGGCGGAGGGACAGGCGGCGGCCGATAGACCCTGAACCGCATCGGACTGGCCCATCAGCCACCCATTCGAGCGCGTCCATTGTGGATGGGGATTTCGGCCGGGTCTGTGGCGCTGTGAGTTGGGTGATACTTGCGGTGTGAACGGGACGTGGGAGGCGTGGGGTCGGGTCGTGGTGGCCGCGGTCGCCGCGGTCGCCGCGATACCGGTAGCCGGTCTCGTGGCCTGGTGGCTGGTTGGGCGGCGCGGGTGGCGGGCGGCGCTGTGCGATGTAGGGATGGTGACGGGTACCGCGCCGTGGTTGTGGATGATTCTCACGCCGACCGGAAGAGGTCGTTCGGTAATCTCGTGCCGCTTCGTGATCTGGCCGAGCAACTGGCCGACGACCGGGTTATCGAGCAGTTCGGCGGGAATCTGTTGGTCTTCGCCGCACTCGGCTTCCTGTTGCCGGTGCGCCGACCCTGGTTCGCCCGCTCGTCCCGCATCCTGTTGGCGGGGGCAGCAGCTTCGATCGCGGTGGAGACTGCACAGTTCGCCCTCGCTATCGGCCGTCACTCATCGGTCGACGACGTGCTGATCAACGCGGCCGGTGCATGCCTGGCGGGCCAGCTCTCACGACATCTGTGGGCGTCGCGCGCCGTTACCGACAGGTCCGAGTCGGCGCTCTCTCGAACATCGGATGAGACGTCGACGCCGGACGCAGACTCCGCGATGGCGCGCAGCGCTACGTCGGTTCGTTCGGTCACGTTGACGCGTTTGGAGGAGCCGGAGAGTTCGGTCAGTGTTCCGCGGTACTGCTGCCAGGCTCGGTCGTCCGTCGCCAGCAGTCCGCTGCGGATGGGGCCACCGTGAGCGCGTGGGACACGGCCACTACGTCTCTGTCTCGAGATCCCGCTTCCGTCCTTCGTCTGAGCGGGCTGCTGCAGATTCGGTGATCGGCCAGCGGGCATATGTGCGTTCAGGGTTCACGGTGATGACGTCGACGACGGCGACCAGGTCCTTGGGAACGTCGCCTGAACCGAGATGCTGAAGTCCGGGCGTGAGGACCGCTTCGATGCGAAGCTCCTGCACTACATTGATCAGCCGTTGGACAGCTGCACTGGTAGATGCGTTGAACACCACGGTTTTGGTGAGGTCGTAGCCGAGCCGGCGTGCGAGGCTGCGGATCTGGGTCTCATGCCACGCCTGGCTTGCCCCGGAGATATCGCGGCGCACGTAACCAACTGCCCTCGGCAGTCCCATCGCTGGCCTTCCTGTGATTGATCTGCATGGTCGGCAACTCGAGGCCGGGCCTGCGGCTGCCGACTCCGCCCGATTCAGGGCGGGCGACGGTGCAGCCCACCGGCCCCGAGCGCCGTCTCAAGACGTTAGGAACCAGCGGCCGAGCCCTGCCTCACGATTGCGGCAAATTGCGACGCAACTTCCTGCAATCCGGTAGCCAGACTGCGACGATCGCAGCTGTAGTCATTACTCGAACGCAATTTTGGAGTTGCCCATGGCCGCGTTGCGCTTACTCGGATCCGGATCGAAGGATGGCGGTTGCCCAGCTCTGTACGCCACCGACAGCGGCACCCTCATCGTGCAGGGCATCGCCACACGCGATGGCAACGCGGTGCTGGTGCCGCATGCGCTGCTGAATTGGGCAGAACCTGGACTCACTCTCAACGTCGAAACCACGACCACCCCTGGCGTCGTGCTGATCGCCGGGGACCGGATCACCGACGACATTCGCACGCGACTCACACTCGACCCGGACGAAACCGCCGTGGAGGTGCCGCGATGCGCGCAGTGACCGGTGAACTCGCGGGGCAAGGCATTTACGCCGAGTTCTTCCGATCGGCTCGGTCCACCGCCGTACACCTCGAAGTGCAGGACTCCTACCAGGTCCCCGACGAATATGCACCCCTCAAGCGATGGCGGGAAACCGGCGAGATCATCGAAACCGACGGGGGGCGACAGTGGTGCGATCTGGTCACTGAGACCACCGCTCGCGGCGTAACCGTTGCACGGGTGCGAGTGGTCAGCGTGCCACACACCGAGTACACCCGTTGGCTGGTGGATGCTTGCGCACCCAATGCCGCGGCGGGGGAGCAGATTAGGTGGCTGCCACGCCACCTCGCCGATGAAGTGCCAGCTGACGACTACTGGTTGTTCGATGAACAGACCGTCGCGTTCAACACCATCGACGACACCGGGGACGCGGCTGGGCTCGCGGTCACCACCGACCCTGCCATCGCCCGGGTGTGCACCGAGGCGTGGCATCGGCTGTGGCGCCACGGCATCGATCACGCCGACTACCGCAGATCGGAGCACGCGGCCCGGTGAGCAGCAGTGTCGGACAGGCGCGCGCGGCGCTGGGAGCGCGGTTGCGGGAGCTGCGTCGCGACGCGCGCCTGTCCGGCAAAGAACTCGCCGCCGCCTGCGGATGGCATCCGGCCAAGGTGTCGCGGCTCGAGCACGGACACCAACAGCCCAGCGAGGACGACCTGCTCGCGTGGTGCCGCGCCACCGACGCCATGATGGTCTACGACGACCTCATCGCCAACCTGCGCAATCTTCGCTCGATGTACCTGGAATGGCGGCGCATCATCGCCGGAGGCCGCGCGCACCGGCAACGCCAGTCGCTGGACATCGAGCATCGTGCCCGCAGCATCCGCTGGTTCGAGACCTGGGTGATCCCTGGCCTACTTCAAACCCCGGACTACGCAGCAGCGGTGTTCACCGCCTGCCGAGGCGTGATTCCCGGAGGGCGGGACGACGTCGACGAAGCCGTGGCCATCCGCATGACTCGTCAGAAGATCCTCCGCACACAGCGACGGTTCGTGTTCATCATCGCCGAGGCCGCCCTACACCAGCGCATCGGCGGTCCTGCGCTCATGCGCGAGCAGTTGTATGCCTTGCTGGATCACGCCACCAACCCCCGCATCGAACTCGCGATCCTCCCATTGGCCGCGAACTCGCTCGTCGCCTCCCACGGATTCATCATGTTCGACCGCGACAGCGTCATGGTCGAAACGGTCAGCGCCGAACTCACCGTCACGCGTCCCTCCGAAATTGCGATATATGACGATGTCTTCGTGCTTCTGCAGGACTTGGCGCTGCACGGCGCCGCCGCCACCGCGCTTATCTCCGAAATCGCCGCTGCCACCCATGACGACAGCTGACCTGAACCTGTCGGTGGCGGTGCCCGGCCCCGACTCAGCGCACGGTCACTGGTCGCGCTGAGTACCGGGGCGAGCGAGTCGAGGGCGTCATGGTTTCTACGCGCCCTCGGCGATGCGCATCGCCTCTTCGATGAGCGTCTCCACGATCTGGGCCTCCGGGACGGTTTTGATGACCTCGCCCTTGACGAAGATCTGGCCCTTGCCGTTGCCGGAGGCCACGCCCAGGTCGGCTTCGCGCGCCTCGCCAGGCCCGTTCACGACGCAGCCCATCACAGCCACCCGCAACGGCACCGCAATACCTTCCAGGCCCGCGGTCACCCTATTGGCCAGGGTGTACACATCCACCTGCGCACGCCCGCAGGATGGACACGACACGATCTCCAACTTGCGCGGGCGCAGGTTCAGCGATTGCAGGATCTGTCCGCCGACCTTGACCTCCTCGACGGGCGGCGCGGACAGCGAGACCCGGATGGTGTCGCCGATGCCCTCCGCCAGCAGCGCGCCGAACGCGACGGCGGATTTGATCGTGCCCTGGAAGGCCGGGCCCGCCTCGGTGACGCCGAGGTGCAGCGGGTAGTCGCACTGCGCGGCCAGCTGGCGGTATGCCTCCACCATGATCACCGGGTCGTTGTGCTTGACCGAGATCTTGATATCGCCGAAGCCGTGTTCCTCGAACAGGCTCGCCTCCCACAGCGCCGACTCCACCAGCGCTTCGGGTGTGGCCTTGCCGTACTTCTGCATCATCCGCATGTCCAGCGAGCCGGCGTTCACGCCGATACGAATGGGAATCCCTGCGGCGCCTGCGGCTTTTGCCACTTCCTTGACTCGGCCGTCGAACTCTTTGATGTTGCCGGGGTTGACCCGCACTGCCGCGCACCCGGCGTCGATGGCTGCGAAGATGTACCGCGGCTGGAAGTGGATATCGGCGATCACCGGAATCTGAGACTTCCGCGCGATCGTGGCCAACGCGTCCGCGTCCTCCTGACGCGGACACGCCACCCGCACGATGTCGCACCCCGACGCGGTCAACTCCGCGATCTGCTGCAGGGTGGCGTTCACATCATGCGTCTTGGTCGTCGTCATGGACTGGACAGAGACTCTGGAGTCGGAGCCCACGCCGACGGTGCCTACGCGGAGTTGTCGGGTCTTTCGTCGTGGGTGCAGCGTCGGCGGTGGCGGGGTTGGGATGGGAAGAATGACCGGGGTATGCACGTTCACGGCGCACTCCAGGTGTCGGCGGGCACCGAGCCCGCTGGGGATTGGTCGGGCAGCGCCTCCAGCAATGCCACGCAGTCGGTCGCGATTGCCTCGCCGGTGAGCCCGTAGTGGGCCAGAAGCTGGGACCGGGTGGCGTGGGGCACGTACTCGGTGGGGATCCCCAGCGCTCGGATGGCTGCGGCGCGTGGTGACCGTTCGCTCACCGCCTGCACGAGGCGGCCCCCGATGCCACCGTTAACGATGCCGTCTTCGACGCTCAATGTGATGCGGTGGCGGGCAATGAGGGTGAACAGTCCGGGGTTGAGCGGCCATACCCATTTCGCGTCGATGACGGTCGATCCGCAGCCTTTCGCTTCGAGAATCGCGGCCGCGCGCAGGCACTGGTCAGCCAGTGCGCCCACAGAGACGATCAGCACATCCAGGGGCAGATGTGCGCTGCGGAAGAGGATGTCGATGCCGTCGATCTGCGCCACTGCCGGAATATTTTCGCCGACTGCGGCTTTCGGATAGCGGATGGCGGTCGGGGAGGGAATCTCGACCGCTTCGCGCAGCAGTTCGCGCAGACGGGCGGGGTCGCGCGGCGCCGCGATCTGCATGCCGGGGACACAGGACAGCAGCGCCATGTCCGACAGGCCGTGATGACTCGGACCGTCGGGTCCGGTGATCCCGGCTCGGTCCAGCACCAGTGTGACTGGCGCCTGGTGCATGCCGACGTCGAGATGGACCTGGTCGAACGCGCGCGCCAGAAACGTCGAATAGATCGCGACCACGGGGTGCCGGCCGACGCTGGCCATCGCGGCCGCCGCCGCGACCACATGCTGTTCGGCGATGCCGAAGTCATGAACCCGGTCCGGATGCGTGCGCGACATCGGGCCCAGCCCGGTTGGCAGTCGCATCGCGGCGGTGAGAGCGTGGACGTCGCCGCGACTGTCGGCGATCGACAGCAATTCCGCGCCGAACACGTCGGTCCACGTCGGCTGGGCTGGTGCCAGTGGTCGACCGGTAGCGGGGTCGATTGCGCCGACCGCATGCATCCGATCATCCTCATCCGCTTCGGCGGGTGGATATCCCCGGCCCTTTTCGGTCACGGCATGGACCACGACCGGTCGGCCCATCGCGGCCGCGCGCTGCAGCGCCTCGATTGTGGCCGAGATGTCGTGCCCGTCGACCGGGCCGAGGTATGCGAATCCCAACGTTGTGAACAGGTTTCCAGCGTGTGATTCGCCGCGGCGGAGCTGCGCCAGATGTGTTGCCAGTGCGCTGACGGTCTTGTCATACGAGCGTGCGTTGTCGTTGACGACGATCACGACGGGCTGATCGGTGTAGCCGAGATTGATCAGCCCCTCCCATGCGACACCTCCGGTGAGTGCGCCGTCGCCGATGACGGCGACCACACGGTGGTCGCGCGAGCGGTCCAGCGTGGCGGCGATGCCGTGCTCCCAGGCGAGGCTGACCGAGGCGTGGGAGTGGTCGATCCAATCGTGCACCGATTCGGCGCGGCTCGGATATCCCGACAGCCCATTGCGCCTGCGGAGTGTATGGAATTGCCCGCCGCGGCCGGTGAGGATCTTGTGTGTGTACGCCTGATGCCCGGTGTCGAAGAGGATCGGGTCGTCAGGGGAGCAGAAAACGCGGTGGAGGGCGATGGTCAGCTCCACGGTACCGAGGGACGCTCCCAAGTGTCCGCCCGTGGCGGTCACTTCTCGAATCATGTGCGCGCGAACCTTGTCGGCCAGCGCGCCCAACTGCGCTGCGTCGAGAAGGGCTATGTCCTGTGGTCCCGACAGAGAAGCCAGTACACCCGGCGTCGTGGCCTGCGCGGCGTGTGGCGGGGTCATGACATCTCTTCTTGTCTGGCGATCGGCAGTTGTCGGGGCGGCGCGAACCGCATCGTCTCGGTGGTGATCTCGCGCTCGACCACCACCACGGGACCGCGGGCGCGGAGTTGCTCAACGACCTGGCCGACCAGTTCGGGCGGGGTGGAGGCGCCGGCGGTCACGCCGATGGTCTCGGCGTCCTCGAGCCACGCCTGGTCTATGTCTCCGGCGTTGTCGATCAGGTAGGCGGCGGTGCCTGAGCGGCGAGCGAGCTCGACGAGGCGTTGGGAGTTGGAGGAGTTGCGCGAACCGATGACCAGCAGAACGTCCGCGTCGTCGACGACTGCGCGCACCGCGTTTTGCCGGTTGGTGGTGGCGTAGCAGATGTCCTCGGACGGGGGCTCCTTCAACCCGGGGTATCGGGCTCGCAGCGCCTCGATCACCGTGGTGGTCTCGTCCAGTGCGAGAGTCGTCTGCGTCAGCACCGCCACCCCGCTGTCATCGGGCAGCTCGAGCGAGGCCACGTCCTCGGCTGTCTCCACGAGCACCGTGGCGTCCGGCGCCACCCCGAGCGTTCCAACCGCCTCTTCGTGCCCGGCATGGCCGATCAGGACGATTCGATCGCCGCGGCGGGCGAATCGCTCGGCTTCATGATGGACCTTGCGAACCAGGGGGCAGGTCGCGTCGATGACCGTCAAACCGCGGCGGTCAGCTTCGGCGCGCACGGCCGGGGACACACCGTGTGCGGAGAAGACCACGGTGGCATCCTCCGGCGCAGGGTCGGGAATATCCGCGAGTTCCTCGACGAAGATGGCGCCGCGTGCCTCGAGGGTGGCGACGACGTGGGAGTTGTGCACGATCTGCTTGCGGACGAACACCGGGCCACGGGCGTGCGCCAAAGCACGCTCGACGGTCTCGATCGCCCGCTCCACGCCCGCGCAGTAGCTGCGCGGCGACGCCAGCAGCACAGTGGTGGTCTCGCTCATCATCGCCTTCCGCTGGTCGCGTACTTCCACCAACCGGCGATCTCCGGATACGGCGGTGGTGTCAGGTCATCCGGATCGGCCAATGCCGGTGTGTGCGAAAGAACCACCTGTGCAGGAGCAGGGTTCGTTGGCGTGCCGCCGGCGCGCTCGTGGTAGCGGGGGGTTGTCGCCGCCCAGTGAATGCCAGCGGGGATCCAGTTGGGCAGGTCGAGCGCCAGCCGCGCGACCGCTGGCCGCGGGTCCGTGCGCAGCTGGCGCTGCAGATGCCAGGCAAGCGCCACGGTCCGTTCGTACAGTCGCCAAGTCTCCGTCACCGCGGTAGCCGGATCGAGGTCATGGTGAAAGGTGAGGACAGCGATCAGATTCGTGGTGGCGGTCCCGGCGCTCTGCTCCTTGGCGACGCTGTAGAGGTCGTTGAGCAGAACCGTGGCCATCATCGTGGCTTTCACGAATGCCCGCACCGGCGGGTCGTCGAGGATGCGTAGCGGCACCTCGCAGCCCATGGTTGCCGGGGTGAACGGAAGCAGTGTGCCAACACCACATTTCGCCCACCGAGTCTGCATGTACTGGCTGAGGGTCGGCGGCGTCGCCTGTCGCTGCAACGCGGTGTAGCGCAACTGCCCGTTCAACCAGGCCGCGAATTCCAGACGAAACCACAGTATTTCGGTGTCGGTCAGCACGCTCTCGAGCTCGCCACGTAAGTCCTGCAGCGCGGCCGCCCACCGATCGCCGGGTGGCAGAGAAACCTCGGGGCCGTCGGTCATCACCGCATGAAGGGTGCCGGCGTGCGCGACGTTCTGCTCCAGGTGCGGGTGGGCGTCCCAATGGTCATCCAGCAGCGCGCCGAGATAGAACCATTTCGTCGCGGCAAGGATGGTGGAGTCGGGGGCATGCGGCAGAGCTGGCGCGATTCCCGCCGCGCACCCCATCCGAGTTGCGATAGCGCCGGGCTCGCACACGCCCTGCGAGAGGCACCACACGACTGCTTGATCATCGACAGCGCGCACGTCGCATGGATGGGAGCGGAGGGGAAACGGGCAGTACACCGTGAGTCCCCCGGTCGGGTGCGCGGCAGTGTCTACGTGGTCGGGGATTACGTCGATGGTGTGCGGAATGGTCATGCAGTCCTCCCGGGCTCAGGCGCAGCGATCGGTGACGAGGCGGGCGAGCGCAGCAAGCTGTGTTTTTCCCTCAACTGTCGGGCGTGCCTCGACGAGTTTTTCGAGGGCCTTGGCGGCATGCGTCCGACCCTCAGCGAGCACCCAGTCCTGAGCACCGGTCTGCTCGATCAATCTCGCGGCCCGCATGGCCTGTGCGTCGGTCATCGGCCCTTCGTCGAAATAGAAACTCGCCAGCTCGGTCGCGGCCGGAGTACGCGCCTGCAATGCGGCCACCACCGGAAGGCTCTTCTTGCGCCGCCGCAGGTCCGCCAGTACAGGTTTGCCGGTCACGCCTTCGACACCCCAGATCCCGAGATAGTCGTCGACCAGCTGGAACGCGATGCCCAGGTGGTGGCCGAAAGAACCGAGCGCTCCGATCTGCTCGGGGGTGGCCTCGCCGTAGCGCGCGCCGAGCGCGCAGGCACCCTCGATCAGTGCGCCGGTCTTGGCGGCAGTCATCGCCATGCACTCCGGCAGCGATACATCCCGGCGGGATTCGAACTCGATGTCGGCGCGCTCACCAGCGAGCAGCCGCTTCACGACATCGATCAACGTGCCGATCGCGGGAACCGAATGCGGGGAGGAGAGCAGGGCCTCGATCGAGGAGAAGAACAACGCATCGCCGACGAGCACGGCCGCTGCGGGGTCGTAAGCGGCCCAGACCGAGGGCCGGTGGCGTCGCATGGTGTCCTGGTCGAAGACGTCGTCTTGGATGAGGCTGGCGTTGTGTACGAGTTCGACCGCGGCCGCGGCGGGCACCGCTGCCGCAGTCTGGCCGCCGACTGCCCGCGCGCAGGCCAGCACGAGCGCGGCGCGTAGCCCTTTACCCCAACTGCCTCCGGAATTGGGGCTGCCGTCGTGGTCGGTCCAGTCGAAGTGGTAGTTGGCGATGCGCCGGATCGTGTAGGGCAGCGTCGCGACCCACAGGCGCAATGCCGGGGCGACCACGGCGCGCGCCTCGCTGAGCAAATCGCTGGCATCCGTGGGGAGAACATCCGCAGGTGTCCCCTGCGTCATGGTGGCGGGCCGAGTACGGACCGGGTCGATGGTGCTCATGGTTCTCCAGAGAGTGAGTTCGGATGAAAGCAGGTTGGGTCGCGGTCGGCCGATCGATAAACACGTGAGGGTCGACGAGCACGTGGACTCTGTCTGTGAGGTCACGGATTCGCAGCACGTAGCCGGTTGTGCCCGTCGGCGCAGTGCAGTCAGCCGACGTGCAGTGAGTACCGCCACCAGCCGCAGCGGTGCCCCACCTTGAGCCGGAGTCGTCTGTCATGGCGTCATCGTTGCCGCTCGGAAGCCGAATCCTCTGCCGCCACCCACGCGTGGTGTGCCTACACCCTGTGGTGGTTGCAGACATCTCCTGGTCGCGTCAGCCTGCGCTGGCACATCATGTGAGGCCTGGCAACGTCGTCAGCGAAGCCGCATCGCAAGTTCTGATCTGAAAATCCTCGCCGACCTGGGGCCGTCCGCAGCGGTTGAGGCCCAGGTTCGGGCCACCGCTATCAGCGGCTCGCCGCGCGGGTCATCGAATGTGTCTGTGCCGTAGGGCATTCTGGACGAGGCAAGCTTTCGACACGCTGCTCATCAGGGAGATGAACCATGACATCGACGGTCGGTGGGCTCAGCTCGGGCCATCACCAATCCGAACGCCCGTCGGTGCCTGTGCCGAACCTCATCGACGGCATCGCACCGGTGTACGCCATCACCGACTTGCGTGTGATCCGGCATGGACAGAGCACCGCGAATGTCGCCTTCGCCAGCCCGAACACCGACCTACCACTGCCGGGGCGGGATGCGGAGGTCAAACTGTCTTCGCTGGGGCACGAGCAAGCCGTCGCATTGGGCGGTTGGCTGGCCGGACTCGACGAATCGGAACGGCCGCAGCTGACTGTGTGCTCGCCCTACCTGCGAGCACGCCAGACCTGGGCTGTGATGGCGCGCACCGCAGAAGCGATCAATCCAGGATCCGGATCGGTCCGCACCCTGATCGACGAACGACTGCGGGACCGTGAAATGGGTGTGTTCGAGCTGCATCCACCCGCAGCGATCCGTGTGATCGCCTCGAACGAGGTCGAACGTCGCGATCGAGTCGGTGAATGGTTCTACCGGCCGCCCGGCGGGGAGTCCTTGGCTGACGTGTGCCTCCGGATCCGCGACATCCTCAATGAAGTGGACCGCACGTGCGGGGCCATACGGGTGCTGATGATCGCCCATGATGCCGTAGCAGCGGCGGTCCGGCAGATAGCAGCAGGCGTCGGCGCACTGCCACCCGCAGAACTGGACGTGGTATCGAACGGATCGATCTCGCGGTGGCAATCCGACGACGGTCGCCTCCGCGTCACCGAGTGGTCGAACACCGATCACCTTCCCGAGGAAGTGAAGCGATGAACCGCGACGACGATCCGATCGTCTCCCGCCTCGAACCCCTACCAGACGACGGGCAGTGGGGCACAAGCTACGAAGCCGCATCCGATGACGTGTTGGCAACCCTGGCGAAAGTGTCGGCGGCATTGTCAGGGGCCGGTGTGGAGCGGGCGCAGACCTTACGCATGTACCAGCGGCAGCTGGCAGCTTGCCAGCATGACCTGTCTCCAGCCGATCCTTCCGGTATCACCGCCGCGCACCGAATGTGCGACGAGATTCGCGCCGACCTCGAAAGTGAAGCGTGACTGCGCCCTTGCCCGAAGGGCAGCTGCCACTGGAGGAGAACCGGCGCATCTTCACAGAGGAGATCGTGCCCGCGTATCTGGCGTCGATGACACCACGCTCGACGCCTGTCGCTGTGATGATCGTCGGGCAGACAGGCGCCGGTAAGACCGCGATCACCGCGCTGATCCGGGAGACTCTGGAACGCAACAACCGCCGGGTCGCCTGGATCAACATGGACTTCTACAACCCATTCCACCCCGACTACAACCGTTGGCAGTCCGAGCGACCCACCGAGGCTGATCAGCTGGTACGCCCTGACGGAGAACTGTGGTGGCGGCAGGCCCAGGACTACGCGCTTGCGCGTCACGCCGACATCCTGCTCGAGTCCGCTGCGGCCAGCCCTGCTGAGTTCGAGGACATCTGCCGACGAATCCAAGATGCCGAGTTGCCCGCCGGCGTAACGCCGTACCGCATCGAAGCGGTATTCGTCGCCGTGCATGGTGCGCTCAGCGAGTACGGGGTCCTGGCTCGCTACACCGACCAGGTACTCCGACGGGGACACGGTCAGCGGATCTCCTCCGAAACCCACGAGATATCTCGCCGCGGGGTGCAGCGGGCCGCCGCGTTCTTCGAAGAAGGGCTCGGCCACTTCGCTGCCGTCGTACGCCGCAACGCACTCGCGGTGTACATGACCAGCATCCCGGTCGGAGGAATCGTCCACGAACACGAGCGGCGGCTGGTCGCAGAAATCCAGCGAGCGCAGCAACAACCGCTTCCACCTGACGAGGCGTTTGCCTTCGCCACACAACTGGCAGTGACCATCCTGCGGGCGCCGCGGGAGATACTTCCAGCACTTCACCGGGTCGCCCACGAGGCCATCCCGCTGCTACCGGGCGAACCTCGCGTGTGGCGGCAACTGGTGGCGCACGCCGAAAACCTCCGCGCTCAGATTCCGGGTGACAACCCCGTGTCGCCATGGCGTCAAATGTCGACCGCCGAGCTGACAGAGCGACTCACGGTGACACTGGCCAACTGGGCCGACACCACCAATGGGCCAGCGCAGCACCGAGCCACCAGCATGGTTACCGGTTTGCTCACCGAGATCGCTCGGCGAAGCCATAGCGCCGAACGCCTCGATACCGTCGCGGAACACACCGCGTCCTCGACGAACGATGCAGCAGCGCGCGAGCCGCAATCCGCGGCACTGCTGGCCGCCGTGTCGGCGGCCGTCGCAGCACTGCCTGTTGCGGCGTTGCCACCTGGCCAGGAGTCGCATGACCAACCGACGGCGCAGCCCACGATCGTGGAGGCGGACAACGGCGAGGGCATCAGCGCGATCTGACATCCACCCGTCCGGCGAAGCCGATTGTTTGGGCGAGAACGGCCGGCGACACGAGTTCGACGGATAGCGTGGTGGCCATGCCGATCATCGTCGTCGACACGAACGCGGTGTGTCGCTGCCCAGGTTTGTCCAGCGCCGCTTGGAAGTCGCTCATCGAACACGCCACCGACTGGGAGCTGCAGCTGATGACCGCAGAGGTGGTGGTGATGGAGACGATCAACGTCGTACGTCGCGACATACAAGCACTACGGAAACATCTGGAGAGCTTGGGCAGGTTCGGCCTTCCCGAGCTGGGAGATACGGTCAAGAAGACGCTCGATGCCCACAACGCTGGTTTCGACGAGTGGCTCACCGCACGGCTTGGTGAGGCGGGGGTGCAAGTTGTCCCAACCCCCGCGATCCCGCATATGGAGATCGCCCGCCGCGCCTCCGAGACTATTCCGCCATACACGGTCAAATCCAAGGACGGCTACCGCGACACCTTGATCTGGTTCACTCTGCTGGACATCGCCGAACGCCATCCGGACCAGGAAGTGTGGCTGGGGAGCGCCAATACCGGGGACTTCGGCGCCGAGAAAATCGATTCGGACGCAGTGCCCGCGAAATTGCAACCGTCGTTGGTCCGGGAACTGCATGAGCGAGGACTTGCTGACCGCGTTCGCTACGTCACAAAGCTCGATATTCTGGAAGCGCACCTCGCTTCCGAGTGCGCACCTCTGACACCGCAGCAATTGCGGGAGCGGTCCGCCCGTTTCGCGCAAGGGCGAGCGTGGGAGTTATTGGTCAACGGAATGCTCGGCTACCAGGTGGATCCTGCATCGGTCGCGTTGCCCTTCCTCGCATCCGCAGCTGAGGTGGTGGGGTGTGCGGAGAAGCCACTCACAGAATGGCTGCTTACCGACGCCGCCGGCCGCGGCGGCGACGCTTGGACAGCGCGGTTCACACTCGATACCGAGGTCGACATCGAGGCAGTCGACCAAGCGGGTGCCACGCGGGAGCACTCGAAAATCCTGCGTATCTCAGGAATCCTGCGGGTCACCGCCACAGATGAAATGGAAGCGTTGACAGTCACTTCTATCGAGGCCCTACCCGAGGACCCGGACCGCGGACGTTGGAAGCGTCGACGCAGCAGGCGAGCGGGCAACACACGCAAGACCACCTTTCACATCGACCTTTCTGACCTCTTCGATAGCTCCGCAGTCACCCAGATCATGCGCGACTCGATCGGCGATGCAATCGACTACTCTGCAATCACCGAAGTCACGAGAAACGCCATCGATCCCAGCCAGCTCATCGGACACCTGCCACACCCGCTGTTGCCGCAACATGAGCAGGACAACTCGACTGACGATTCCGGCGCCGGGGACGACAACGATGCTGGCCACCAGACATAACTCATCCAGGTCGCCGCGCTGCAGATACATATGCACCCCGGGCGCGGAGTAACTCGGATCTCGCTGTGCAGCGTCGCAACCGCCTCTGGCCTTCGGGCGCCGCGCATCCGAGACACAACGGACTGACACCTCAGGTGCGACACTGGAATCAGCTCCGGCCGACACGGCTGCAGAGCGCGCGGCGGCGATCGGCCTGCCAGTGAAAGCGTCCCCGCGACAACGATGCAGTGTTGCACCGCCGTGACCGCGACGATCCGACGAAACCGAGGATAAGAACCGCCAAATGGGTTCTGTTCGTGCGTTGCCCGCGGTGGGACACGCGCCTATAGACGGCCCCACGAGAAGGTGCGAAATTCGACAGCAGCACACAGTCTGTGCGGCCCGCAGTTCCGCATCGCGAATTTCTCCGTACCGTCCCGGCTGTGATGTCACTGCATAAACTATCGGCGGAGATCGGCCTGACCCGGATCCGCGAAGAAGTCGACAGGTCCGACCAGCCGACCCGGTGGTGGGGATCAGGACTTGCCGCACTCGGCATCGCCGCGGGCGCGGAGGCGACAGACAGCCAGATTCGCTATCTGTTCGGCCGGGGAATGCATCCGAACGCCGACGCGATCATCGACGACTTGATGAGCCAGCAGCTCCGGATCGGCGTCGACATCCGCTGCGCAATCCGCTACGCCATGGTGCAAGCCCGACTGGGGCAGGCTTTTCAAAAGTTCGCTGAGGAAGAGTTCAGCTTCCGTCGTGAATGCGCCCGCGGGTACGCCGAGTGGAACGCAGCCATGGGGCGCGCCGAGTACGCGACAGTGCCAAGGGCCGAGCGCACGCGAATCCGTCTGGTGGTCGCGAAGCAGATGTTCGAAAAGGAGCACGGCAGGCCCCCGCGCACCGACCGGGAGATATCCGGCTGGATTCATGTCGCCTCGCGTCCACCGCGGAAGGCGACAGCTGGCTACGAACTCCGCTGCCACCCTGTGAAAAGCGTTTCGGCCTTGCTCGCGGTGGCGCCCATGGATGTCGCTGAACAGATCGAAGCGGCGCACCGCGCGGCGGTCGCTGACGCACTGCACTATCTCGAGCAGTTCGCTGCGTTCACCCGGATCGAGGGAGGGACGCGTCAGGTGCGTTCCGACGGATTGGTCGCGCTCGCAGTGGAACACGCGGACTCCTTGGCTGGCGACCCCAGCCAGCACACCCACCTGTTCGTCGCCAACCGAGTTCGACGACCCGATGAACAGTGGGGAGCTCTGGATGGACGATTGATATACCGCCACAATGTCGCCGCCAGCGAGGTGTACAACACTCGGATCGAGCATCACTTGGAGCAACGGCTGGGGCTGGTCTTCCTCGACCGCGACGCCGGCGCGACCGAGCGGCCGGTGCGTGAGATCGCCGGGGTCGATCCAGAGCTGCGACGGCTGTGGTCCCGTCGGCACGCACAGATCACTTCCGAGGTGGAGTCCAGGCACGATGAATTCACCGTGCCCAGCGACATCCCGACTACCCCCGCACGAACGGCGAAGGTTATGGCGCATGCGGCTCTCATCACGCGACCAGAAACCTATGTTCGGCGCAGCGCGACCGATCGGCGCGCGGACTGGATGCGCGAGGCATCTACGGCGCTTGGGGGTGACAACGCGGTGCAGAAGATGATCGAAGGCGTTCTCTCTCAGCCTGCGCCGTCGAGGGCGGCAATCGATTCACGGTGGATCGCTGTCCGCGCCAGACAGGTGGCAATGATCGTTGCGCGATCACACGACCCGGCTCAACCGCACCACTTTCGTGCGGAAGCGGAGCGCAATCTTCGAGGAATGATCGCACCTCACCACTGGCCGAATCTGGTGGTCCAGGTCGCCGACACCGCCACCGAACTCCACGACAGTGGTCCTGGCCGCCGCCGACGCGCCTGACCGACAGCTCAAGCGCCGCGAAGAGCATGATTCGGCTCAGCAGCTCTGCCTTGACACGCAATGGCAGCCAGGACGTGAACTCCACGCTGCGGCGGCCCGGGCCCGGTCGTCCACGTGGGTCACCATCGCAGACCTGGGCTGTCGGTGTGGTTCCGGCGAAACAGGTAGGCCGAAATCGCTACAGCCAGCGGAAGTCGGACAGACGGGCCTTGGTCAGGAGTTCTACGGCAACATCCTCGCGGCTCGGGGGCGGAGCGGTGTCGAAGCATTCCTGGCCTGGCTCTGCTATCTCAGGCGTGTCGTCAGGGGGCGTGTCGGGCGCTGCATCGTGCATGAACTCGGCTTCTCCCACTCGGTGCGTCGCACGCTGAACCGGCGCGCGGGCGGCCACGACTGCTGCCTCGTTGTCGCGACGTCCTGCACGACGTTATCGATCTCAGCGGCGATCGCTGTTCAAAGTCGCACGGCAAGTGTGGATTTCAGCACGGACCCGCGATGCTGTGATGGGTCTTGTCGGCATGGGCTGAGGGTGGCCAGAGCTAACAATGCGCCTGGCGCGCCTATTGTGAACTGGCATAGACGATCTGATGCCAGAAGGGGGTAGACCGCGATGGCGGATGCGGGGGAGTGGTTCAACCTCGATCAGGTGTGCTCGGTGTTCGATGTGGACCAGCGTTGGGTGCGCCAACAGATAAAACGGCATGAGTTCCCGCCGCCAAGGCGAATCGACGCAGAAGATTGCTGGAGTGCCATTGAGGTGTGGTCATGGCTGGCCGGCACCCGACCAGATCTCGCCGCGGTGGTGCCGCTTGAGCATTGGTCACGGTCCGGGCGCGTGGAGTACCTCGGCACGCGAGAAATCCATGGCGGTGTGGTGCAGGACTGGCGCGTCGAGACAGTCCCCTTGCGGATCGTGTGGAAAGTGCTGCCATTGCGGAACCTGTCGTTCGAGGAGGCGGCGAGCTTATGGCCCGTCGTGTCCAGGGTCGTAGAGGTCAACGGGCAGATCGGTGCATCTGGCCCGGTGCTGTTCGTACGCGACGCGCAGGAGCTGCAGGTCGATGAGTGGCGGTGGGCGGATCTGGCACAGGTGCTGGGGGGTCGAGCGCCGTACTGGAGTCTCAAGTTGCGGGTGCCGGGGGTGATGCGCCGGTGGCGACCAGGAATGCCCGCCGAGCTCGTGGCCGCTGTTCCCGAGATCGACGCGGGCACGATTCTGCGGCTGGCAGCGGCGCTGCCTTCGGGCACGCCTGCCCACCAGGTGCTGGTTGAACTGGTGCAGCACGTCCAGGAACAAGCGACCAGCGACGCCCGCGCCGATATCGACGCCATCATTGAAGACAATCGCGCGAAATGGGTGCAGATCGCGGCCGAGCCGATGCCAGTGCCACCACCGCCCCTGCTCGACGACCCCGTGCGCCGTGCCGGCTGGCTGGAAATCCTCTCCCGAACCGACTCACTGGCCAAGACCACAATCCGCGAACTGGTCGCCTACGACGGCGGCGCCGCGCTGCCATACAGCAGCAGCAGGATCATCGACCCCGAGCAGGATGCAGCCGCCATCGAATGGGCAGCACGCTTACAACCGCCGCAGCGGCTGACCGCCGCGTTCGAGCTGGTACTCGACAGCGACCAAGAGAAGGTCGAGCAGTTCCTGGTCGATCCGGAAACGGATGCACCCGCCGTTCGCCTGACCAACCAGAAGATTCGCGCGGTGTCTCCGTGGCGGCTGCCCGCGACATCACCTCTGAGCGAGATGATCCTGAGCCGCCAGGTGTGGGTCAGAGTCGCCGACGGCACGCTGTATCCGGCACCGCAGATCAGCGGCTTCGGACTGTCCTTCGGCTACGACGGAGCCGGGCCGCGCACCCTTGCAGTGTTGATCGACCGCCTCCTCGACGACATCAACGCCCCCGCTGCCGACGCATACTATGGAGCACCGGCCGGACTGGAGGAGCTGACCATCAGTACCCAAACGAGTGGCGCCGTGCTTTCCCGGGCAGAGCTCGAGCGAGCCCGCGGTCGCTGGCTGGGATAAGCCTGTGGTTCGAACGAGCCGCCCGCTCCCGCAGGGGTGCCTTTCCTGCGGGGGACTCGTTCAGCCAGGTTCGGGCGGGCCCGCGGTGATACGTCGCAGGCGTGCGCACTCTGTGCGGTGCCGCTCAGCTCACCTACATGCGTTACGCCGCCCCAGCTCTCAAGCCGTCACCGCTATCCCACTGAGGTCGACGACCATGCAGGGCGGCCGCGGCGGGTGCTCGCGTTGTCTGCTCCGCCCAACTATCTACCGTAGAACTGCATGATTGCAGTCGCCGTATCCCGCAGCGCAACGCAACCCGCCAGTGTCGTCATACTGACGACGTCAACCCAGTGTTCTGGTCCGCGGCGGCTGAGATCGCCAGTTATGTTGCGGCGGTGCGGAGATCCGACGTTGAGATAGAGATCTGCGGCGCAATAGCCGGTGGAGCTGTCTTTCGTTCCGGTGCTGATGTGCATCTGTCCGGCGCCGAGGATGTGGACCTTCCCGTCCTCGCGTGCGGCTTGCAGCATCTCGAGCGTCTTCTGGGTGTATGCGATGTTCTGGGCAGTGGTTGTGTCGCCGCTGTCGAGCGCGAACGTGCAGAAGTAGGGCCGCAGCTTCGTGTCGACAACCAGTCTCGGGCGATTCTTGCCGATGATCGACAACGCAGCACACGGGTCCAGCCGCGCCAGCGGGGTATCGAGCACGCGCTGCGAGCGCGCCCGTACGGGCCTGCTCTGCAGCATCGGGAGAGCGGCGCGCACGAACGCGACGGCCTCTGTGCACGTGTTCGAGTTCTCCCGGCCCTTCAGCCAGAAGACGAAGTCACGCGGCTTATAGGGGACAGTGGCCATGCAGCCGTCGGCCGGCCGAAGACGTACAGGCACACTGTGGATGGTCGTCGGGGGTGTTTCGGTATCGCGCAGGCCAGTGTCGATCGTAACCTCGTAGATCCGGCTGGGTCCGATGCTCGGCTGGAACCGGAGAATGCAGCTGTCGAAGCCCTGGCCCTGCCCGAAGTAGATGGGCACACCGAGCGTCGCCACCGCGGCCTCGTTGACGAAGCCGCAGGGGTCGAGCTCCCGCACACGGTCAGACACTGCCAGTCGCGCCTGGTCTTCAGCGCTCAATCCCCGTCGGTAACTCGACGGGCCGTTGTCGGCAATCGCAGGAAGCGCGGCTCCAGTGATGTCATGCACGCATCCAGTCAGCAACGTCACCGAAAGTAGAAGCGCCGCCCACAGAACTCCCAGCTTGAAGATCGTCGGCGCGAGCCGACGAGAATTATTGACTCTGAGATTGATTCGCCGCGCGGGCCGAGCAATGCCACTACATTGCATCCTTGATTCCTCCATCGGAGCGGGCGGTCTATTACAGCGCGGGAGCTTCGCCTGACTCGCCGACAGTATTGAGCTCTTGTCCATCCGGTAGAAAGCTGTCGCTGGCGGTCAAGGCGTCCAGAGACCGATCAGCGTCACTGGCGTGCTGCGCGGACACCGCTTCCGCAGCAGCTCGATCCAGATCACCCGCCGCGGAGTAGCCAGGCGTGGCCTCATGGGCGGGCGTCGCCGGGGACTGATCGAGGCCTGGGAACGCCGCGTCCAGGCGAGTGCGCAGCATCCGAGCCTGATTCTCGTTAAGGTGCAGGGATACTGATGCGCCATTGAAGTCCTCGATGAACACCCATGCATGAGAACCCGCTTCCTGAACCCTGATGGTATTGCCGTACGTGTCGGTGAAATCCTCGCCGTAAACGGCGAAGCCTCCAGCGGTGTAGGTAATAGGCAGGTCGGCTGCGCGCGTTGGTGTTGTTTCGTTCAACGCTGGCAGCGCACCACCAAACGGTGCCTCGGTGATCTTTGGAAACGCCACCCTGGTCGCGTGCGCCACCGGGGTGATACCAGCCGCGGCATGAGGTCCGTAGGTGAGGCGCCGAGCCTGCAAGTGATGGCGCAATGTCATCCCGTCCACCGATCTGGGATAACGGGCCAGCGCGGCGAGCAGCAACGCGGTGTCTTTGGGGTACACACTCGAAGCCACCACAGTGGCATGCAGAAGCTCCCAGGCGGTGTCGAACACGCCGCCGCCCCCCGGGCCATGCCAGCGATCGCGAATACGAGTGGCCTTTTCCCAGTCGGCCAATGTGCCCTTCCCCGCACCTTGTGTCAGGTGGTAGAAGGTGTCGTAGTCGCGGCGGAGTTTCTGCTCCGATTCACCTGAAGGGGCGATGCTTAGGTGAAGACTTGCGTCCGGTGTGGCGGCACGGCCATCGTCAGTGGCACGGGTGCGGGCATGGTGCTCGATGGCGCGCAAGGTCTCGGTGTGGTCGAGTTGCTCCACGTCTGCCAATCGGCGGACAGCCTGCCGCAATAGCCCTGCCGCGCTCGGGCGCTCGGTGGCAAGAGCTGCCAGCAGGCCGCTGTCGGTGAAGGAAGGATGCCGCCAACTGGTGACATAATCGGTACCAGGAAGAATCCCGAGGAAGTGCCAGCCGGTGTGCAGCAGGTACTCCGTGACGGCCATCGGAGTGAGGTCGGCGCCGTCAGCGGTCGAGGGCATAGAACCTGCCTTGCGGAGTGGATGAGATGTTCAGACGCCCCGCACGATAGGGCTGTTGCGGCGGGACAATCGGCCCCATCCACACTCGCTGAAGGCACACAAGCTGGGGGAGCGAACCTACTGGACGGCGCTGTGGTGAGCTGAACCGATCGGTTGGCTGCGTTGACAGACGCACTCTCCGGCTCACCTGTGTCCAGGCCGCCCGGCTCATCTGAAAGCGCTGCTGCCGGGAGTGGTAGCCAACTCAGCGATCCTGCGGCCGCAGATTTCACAACGCTGGACCCAGGCAGTGTCGACACTGTGGCTCGATGGCCATGACTCCGATTCAGCCGGCACACCTGCTTGGGGCAGGTATGTGCACCTACGAGATCACGGTTGGCCGGTCTTCCTCCTGGTCCCACCGTTGTATCGGGACGATTTTCGGCTCGCCGTTGACCACGCGCAGCACAGCAGGTCGGTCAGCGTGCTTGATCAGAGCTGGGGTCACTCGCCAAGCCATCTGGTACGCCTCACACCCCGGCGCGTCGGCACAGGAGGTAAAGACAGGGGTTGAGGGATCCGTCACCCTGGCCGCCGTCGACCCAGTCCCAGGAGCCTGAGGTGGTGGACAACTTGATCACCACATCGGCGTTGCCCGACTGCTCACGCCCCCCTCGACGCGGATCGACTTCACGCGCGCTGACCTCGACCACCTGGTCAGCACGGACCCATCCGGCATGCTCTTCTACAGAAACCCACAGTTGACCCATGGCGGGCATTGTCACCGTTGCCACTGACACAAGGAAGAAGACCGAACACCTGCCGCGTGTCCGAAACATGCTGCCGGGGAGCAGATTCGCGAGATAGCCTTGAGAATTCCGTCGGTTTCTCGCAGGGGTGGGCCCGCGGCCGGCTGGCGAAATGGGGAGGCTTGTCGTGCTGCTGCTGATCAACAACGCCTCGCGGCTGTCACCGGCTGAACAGCGGTTCGCCGAGTGGATCCAGTGGAGCCCCGCCCAACCAGGTGTAGCCCTGCTGAACATCCACGTTCCCAACCGCGGCCACACCCATCAGATCGACGCACTGCTGTGGACACCGCAGCAGTGCGTGGTCGTCGAGGTCAAAGGCTTCCGAACCCGCCAGGACGGCGTACTGCGGATCCCGCCGAACGGGCCGTGGCGGATGGCCGATGGGCGGGTGGCCGACATCTACGGCAACGATCATGGCCACAACCCGATGGACCAGGTCTTCGCCAACACCATGGCCGCGAAGAATCAGCTTTCGGCCTCCACCGGCCGTCGCCGCTACGTCCACGGCCTGGTGTTGGTCATGCTGCTGCCGGGCCAGGACGTCCCGTCCCTGGACTACGGCGACCTTCCCCGCGACACCACCATCGTCGTCGAGGACTTCGACGTATTCCGCTACTACCTCGACACGTTCTCCGACGACCCGGTGCAGTGGAGCAGCGACCAAGTCGCCGAGGCGATCGACAACCTCGGCCTCGAACACCTCTACGACAGTCGCTACCAACTGGCCGCAGCCCTCGGCGAAGCCAGCACCTACCAAGCCCGGGTGGATGTCGGCGATGCGCCGTTCTAAGCCCGCTCCGGCCGTACCGCAAAGCATCGCCTTCGGACCTTGAGCGCCACTGCGGCCAGGCCCGGCAACCTGTCGGAAGCGCGCGGAATACGCCTACGCCGCCGGACATTCTCCGAGCTCGAAGTGCGGGCAGTAGGTGTCGGTGGCCGGTCTGCCCGGGGCAACGGGTAGACCGGCGTCGAGTGCGCCCGGACGTAGTGGACGACCCTCTCGTCGGATGAGCCGACGCAGCCCGGAGGCTACATCGGCGTGATCCCGACTCCGGCAACTATCGCTGTCCGGGGTGGTGGGGTCGAGGAAGTCCGGACGCGCCCCGGACAGCGATGTCGGTGTTGCCACGCTTTTCTTTCCAGCTTGCGGCTCAGAAGAAGACCCAAAAGCATTGCTTTGCAGACGGATTAGCTACTGCGACAGCTGCGGCGGCTGCAAGCGGTTCGTGGTGGCAACACATCGGCGGTGATGAAGGCTCGCGGGTGTTGACGGGCAATCGTGGAGTCCACGCGCGCCGTGTAGGTGTGCCTGTTCGTCGGGCGCGAAGTGTTACCGCCGATAGCCGCTTTCGATGCGGCCGCAAACGGGCGAATGGGCAAGACTGGAAGTCGGCGCAATCGACTGGCTGACCTGCGGAGGGCAACCCGCGGGTGGCAGGCCAGAACGCTGGTGATCCGACGGTGAAGGTCCGGACGTAGTGAATGAAGGTTCTGGGAAATGGTTGCATTCGCTCTGCTGCCTATCGACGGCTTTGGATGCGGCCCGCGGCGGCGTGGACCGCGCGAGCTGATCATCGAGGACTTCCGGGTGCGGGTGCTCGCGTTCGTGGTGATGGCCACAGCCGTCTTGATGCTGCACGCCGACGGCGTCGAGGTAGCAGCAGCCTTTGGGGTCGTAGCCGCGCTGGCGGTCACGGCCGCACAGTTCGCCGCGTCGCAGCCGACGTCGTTGCAGCGCCCACGCCCTGCGACGGTCGGCGCGTAACCCGCCGGCGAGCTCTCGTCATTTCATGGCTGAAGTTTCCTCCGTTCGGCTGGTGAGCCGCGCGACAGGGCAGTGATCGCGTCGTGAGCGGTGGTTCGGGGTGCTGCGGGAATTCGGTGTGAGGTCAGCGGGGTGAGCTGAGAAGTCGTGAAGTTACTCGGAGAACAAGGTCTGCGGTTCGGGGTGGGCGCTACTTGCTATATGTCGTAGGCGACCAGCCGCCCGCAGGGTAGGTACCCGACTTGGGCGCAATCGATGTGGCGGACCCACATCGGAAATTTGCTGTAGTCGCTTACCCGCACGGGGGCAACTTCTTGTGCCCGGGCGATTCCGGCGTTGCGGCCGTGAGCGGCGGCGACCACCGCTGGCAGATGCTCGACCGGCACGAGTTCGGTCGGTGCCATTGGAATCTCGGGGTGGGAGGCATGGGCGAGGTCTGCTTCAACATGGTTGGCGTGCAATCCTTCCCAGGTGTGCGGGATCTTGATGACGTGCCCGCCGCCGGTGCGGTAGACCGCCCGCGTGCGGCCCAGCAGTGGCACTCCGTACAGCTGGTGGTAGGCGGTTAAAGCGATCGCGCATGCCCAGGGCAACTGCGCTTCCCGGATGGTGGCCACCAGCCGCGGCAGCGCGGCCGATGCCCACCACCGCTGCGGGGAGGAAACACCGTGATCGGCTGCGGACCATCCCACTGTGATGTGGCCACGGTGCGCGGGCGGGACGGTGGTCATTGCCTGAGGGGATCATTGGGGCCGATGAGCAGGAAGTAGCGCGCCGACGAGTCCGGATCGTCGCGGTAGAACCGGATGTGCTCGCCACTGGCCGAGCGATCGCTGACGCGGTAGCGTCCGCCGTTGTCCGCCACCACACGCTTGCTGTCCGCGTGGGCGATCGTGGTGGCGGCGCGGCTGATCGGCTGCTCGGGACCGCGGCGGGTGCCGCAGTGCAGTTCGTAGACGGTGGTGCCCGCTACGGCCCATTCGGCGGGCAGTTCGGTGTTATCGGTCATCGGGTTTCCTGCTGCCGCTGGTGGAGAACGGTGGCGATGAGTGCGGCGGCCAGCGACAGGGTGTTCGCGGGGGTCATGGGACTGAAGGCGCCGGTGTAGTCGATGAGGCCGTCGGTTCGGCGGATGTGCACCTTGCCAGGTCTGTCGTCGGTCAACTCCACGGGAACTGTGGTGTTGCCGAATTCGTCGACGTGGACTTCGGGGAGTTACGCGATAGCTTGGGCGAGTTCTGCGGGCAGTCCTGGTTCCCAGTGCTGGCCATCGGCGAGGTAGAGGAATGTGCCGGTGCCGGTCTTTATCGCCAGCAGGCCTTGATCGTCGATGACCTTTCCCGCGGGCAGGCGCTCGAGGTCCTCATGGGTTTCGAGGGTGGTGTCCGTTTCGTGCTCGTTGCGGTGTCGGCGGGTGGTGGCAGTGGCGCGTTCGTTCGTGGTGTTGGCGATGTACCAGGTGGACAGTTCTTCGAGATATCGGGCGCGGGCGGCATCTTCGTCGGCGCCATGCAGTTTCATCGAGTGCTCACCAGTAGTGATGTCGGTGCCCCACACCGCCCAGCGGTCGGCGGCGTCGCCGGAGGCGGGGTAGGTGATCAAGCGCAAGGTCTTCGGGACGCCGCTGCGGTCGTAGGGCTCTTCGTCGTGGATGGTGGCGACGGCGCGGATGGCGTCGATGAGTTCTGGGGAGGCGTCGCCGGAGGTTGCGTAGTAAGTGGTGTCGGAGTCGGTGGGGGTGTAGCCGGTGGGGTAGAGGCCGGTGTTGTCGGTCATGGCGCAATGCTCCTGCGAGGCTGGAGTTTTCGATTTCGGTCGGTCGGTCAGGGCTGTGTCGGCGGGTGGAGGTTGGAGTGGGGCAAATGCGATGTCGCGGGCGGGCGTGAGGTCACCCCGGTGTTGTCTGGATGGTGATTCTGCGGCCTGCGGGAACAGTGAGGACGGCGTCGCCGTCGTGTCCGACAGCGAGGGTGAAGCCGTCTACGGTGGCCCGCTGGTGCTCAGTGCTGGGCTCGGTCGGTGCCGTTGTGGCTCGAACGATGCGGGTGTCGAGGTACTGGACGGGCCGTGCCATGCCACGCAGACCCCAGAGTTTGCCTGGATTCGGGGTGCCTATCAGGTGTTTCCACTCTTCGGAGGGCGAACCTTCGAAGGTGACGCGGCGGTCGCCGGCTCGACGCCATGACGTCACGTTGTAGGCGGTCACCACACGGTTCTCGTAGATGCCCAGCACGACGTCGCCGTATTCCTCGATGCGCTTGTCCGCGAGGTTGTACCAGTCACCGAGGGTTGCTTCCTCGGGCGTCAGCTCGCCTGCCAGAACCCGCGGCCAGCTGTCAGGTAGATGCGTCAGGATCACACTGGCTCCAATGAATATGGGATGAAGTGGTTTGAACTCTGGTACATCGTAGGCGCACGTTGTATGCGAGTGCAACTGTTGTTATCCACGATTCATACCGTCTCGCTGTGCCAAGTGGATGCGCGCCACCTCACCGGGGTGGTTGTGGGGCAGCGGGGTCAGTCAGCGGGATGGTGTCGCCCTGGGTGTCGTCGGTCATGGTGGAATGCTCGTGTCCAGCTGAGGATTTGGCACCGGATCAGATCGCCCCAGCTGTGTCGGCGCCGTCGCCTGCCAAGGTTAGGGCGGGTCGATTTCGGTGAGAATGCCCAGCGCTGCGCCGATCCGCAGGGCGTGGCTGCGGTGGTTGGCGTCCGGGTGGTCGGCGAATCCTCGGCAGATGGCGCCGCGGCCGGTGTCGAAGGTCCGGTGGCGGACGATGTGACTCTCGCGCTCGAGAGCTTCCTGAACCAGCTGTGCGAGGCGGCCTGGAATGAGGTTCATCAGGTTGCCGGGCCGGAGTATGCAGGTGGTGCAGCGGTCTGCGCACACGCGGATCTCGAACGGCTCCCGTGAGGCGACCGGTGTCACCGGCTGGCCATCGCGGAAGTCGGAAGGTTCGCTCATCGGCTCTGTCCTTGATCGGTCTGGCCAGAGATTACGTGACGATGCCGGAACTTGGTGCCGACTGACAGTGCAGACCGCGCAGACGCGCATGGTCCGCCCGGGATCAATTCGGACGCGAGTGCTGGGCGGCGCAGGATCGACGTCGGAAGTGCCGAGTGTCAATCCGGCTCGGTTCGCCGGTGTCTCAGCCTTCTCCTGCCGCGGGCCTGGGTCGCAGGGGTGTGTAGTGACCGGGGAGGCCGGATCCAGCGAGGTGGGTGGCGTCGTGGCGGGTGTAGGTGATCAGGCACGAGGGGCCGCCGGCGTTATGGGGCGCGCGGGTGCCGTCGGGGTGATGGAAGTGTAGGCGCCCGCGCAGGAACAGGATGGCGGTGGCGCGGGTCAGAACGTAATCGTGGAACCAGCTGGTATCGGTGCGGGCGAAGGTGAGCGCGATGCCGCCGCCGGGGTGGTCGGCGAGTTTGGCCAGCCAGTGCGGCAGCGTGCGGTCATAGGGTGGGTTGAGCCAGACGCGGCCGTGCCAGGCGGAGGCCAGACCATCGTCGGGTGGGGCGATATGTGCAGCGGCGGTACTCCATTGGCGGGGTTCGGGGGCGGCGCAGGGGTCGAGGTCGAAGTGTCCGAGTGCAGTGATGAGGCCGGGTGGAGTGAGCCAGACGCGGGATTGGGGGCGGGCGGAGCCGTGGCCGCTGATACCGCGACCTTGATCACGCAGGGTATGGCTGCTGGCGGAAGTGTCGATCATGGTGTGCTGCAATTTCTTTCGGATGTAGGAGGTCGACGTAGATGCCTACGCTGGTGTCGGTTTGTGGTGGAGGGGAGACGCTGGCGGTGACGGGCGGTTCGTCGGGGTCGTCGTGGGCCGGATCGGGGATGCGGTCGAGGAGTTCGTGCTTCCTTGCGCAGTGCGCGAGGCCTCGATGACTTCGTGGTGGGTGGTGAAGGCTGCCTCGGCGGCAGCGAAGCGTGCGTTGAGCTCTGCGGCCAGCCCGGTGACGGATTGCGGGATCGAAGTCCTCATCGGACGAAGCAGGTGCGGGGTGTTGGCGGCGGCCCTGACGGCAAGCAGGTCGCGGTGCGTCTGTTGTAGTGCGCGAGCGTAGTGGAGCGGATGTTCGGGCCGGTCACAGTCGTTTTTCGGCGCTCGCGAGTGGCGCTGGGTCAGAGTCCGGGGGTGTCGGTTGGCTCGGCGTGGGCGGCGGAAATGGTCGACCAACTGGTCCAGTCGGGTGTGTCGAGGTTGACGAGGAAACGGGCATATGCTTGTGCCGGTGAGAGGGCGGTGGCCTGGGTGGGGGTGTCGCGGCGTTCCAACAGCGCAGCCAGGCGTTGGAGAAGGTCTGGTGCGGCGGTGTCCTCGGCTGGCTGCTGTTCGGGTCTGAGGCTTGTGCGGTCGGCTGCGGGTTGGGCGAGTGCGGCGGCGGCCAGCTCGGGCATGTTCGGGCGGCTGTGCTGTGTGCGGCGCGTCAGAGCCTGTAGTTCGTGCTGGTTGGCATGGCCGTAGGTGAACAGGTGGTCGGCCACGCGGGTGATGGCAGGCCAATGCTGGGTGATGAGGGTGTCGGCGTGCTGGTAGACATCGGTGATGTCGATGCGGCCGTCGGCGCGCCCCTGGCCCCAGGTGAGCGTGGTGGCGTGGCCGGAGGCGACGGCGTGCATGGCGGCTTGGTCGCTCAAACCGTGGACGGCGTCGTTACCGAAGGCGGTGATCTCGTTGAGGAGGCCATTGTCCTCGAGCCAGCGGTGCGCGGCCCGCACTCCAGCGGCGAGCACTGTGAGGATGTCGCCGAGAGGTGCCCCATTCGTGTGGGCCAGGACGCGTCCTCTCTCGTGCAGGTGCTGTTGACTGAATCTCCGCGTTGCCCTCGGTGTTTCGTGGAGTTCGGCACGGAGAACGTCTAGTTTCAGTGCCATTCCCACAACGGCGTGTCCGGCCTCGTGGACGGCACGTTGGGTTCGTTGTTGCTGCTGTGTCAGCTCGCCGTCGACGACGGATCCGTCGTAGGTGCCTTCACTGAACGGAGGCGGGAACAACGTGCGCACTTCCACACCGTTAATGCGCACGTGCCACCACCGCGGTGAGTCGTTGAGGGTTGGAGCTTTCGGGTCGGGAGGGTCGCTGGTCATGAAGTCCTCGTCGGTTGCGGCGGATGTAGTCGGCTGGCTGCGGTTCGGTGCGTAGGTGAGGTTGTGGCGTGGTGTCCGGCGGGTGGTGTCGATCCTGATCGGTCAGCGTGGGCGGTGGGGTGGTTGTTCGCCCAGCTGGTGTGACTATCGGAGCGAGTTTGTGTTCGCAGCTGCTGGTAGGCGCCGACGAGGTTGTGGTCGATGGCTGGTGAGCGGGGCATCGGTGACGACGCAGGTGATCGTGGCGATCACGGTGCCATCGGACAAGCGGTGATCCGGCTGTCGACAGGTCATTCACCGGCTATTCGACCGGCTATTCGGCAGCCCTTGTCGGCACTTTCGGCTCGACCTGAAGTCTCAGGGCGTATGGAATACAGCCCGCGAGGTGTTGCCTCTAGCTGGCGGGCCTTGGGTTGGGCGTTCAAGCCGACTCGGGGCCGCGGACGACTGATCTTCGGGGAGTGGTCTTCATTGATACGGTCGCCACGGCTCGGTTGAATCACCATCGCGCAGGGCGCGGAGTCGGCGGGCATGTTCGGCGGCTACGTCGGGACGGCGAGCGAGGTCGGGTAGCACGCTGGTGACCAGTCCGAGCTCGCGAATACGCAGAAGCGCCGGCCATGCTGGTTCAGTGGTGAAGTCTCGACCGTATGCGGCGGTGAGGCGTGCGAAGTCGTGGCGAGGTCCGAATCGCAGCGCGTCGACTGCGCTTATCGCGAGATCCCACGGCAACGGTCCGATCCCGGCGCTGTCGAGATCGCAGAGGATGGCGCGTCCGTGATCATCGCGAAGAAGATTGCCAGTGTGGGCGTCACCGTGAATGATGCCGTGTGGACTCGGCGGCAACTGACTGTAGAAGCCCTCGACGTGCTCCCATTGCTCGCTGAGCCATGCACGGTCGCTGGCGGGCAGTATCGGGTCGGCGGCCTCGAGCCGTTGCCGTGCCGCGGCGAAGGGGTTCCAATGGGGCAACCCTGCCTCAACGTCAGCAGGCACGTCCAAACCATGAATCGCCCGCATCGGAGCCGCCAGGTCGGTGACCTCCCACTGGTCGTCTGCCCCCGGCAACCACTCCCAGAACGTCGCCGCGAAGTCGTCCAGGATCACTGGTTGTGCGAGCTCTGGCATCAGCCGCGGAACCGGCGCCGCTCGTTCGGTCAGCCAGCGCGCCAAGCGGGCGACACGTGGAGCGCGTGCACGTCCTATCGCACCGACACCTATTCGCACGACTACGGGCGACGCCAGCCGCCAGACGACGTTGTTGGTGTACTTGATCAGCGTGGCGTCTTCGGCATCAAGCCCCACCACATCGCAGATCGTCAGCAGCGCTGATCGCAGCTCGTGTTCGCGTGCATCCGACAGCTGTGTCATCCCATCGAATCTACGATGACGACACCAGAACCTCGACCTCGTGCAGCGCGCCGGAGACGGTGCTGTCAGCGGCGTGCGGCTGTGCCGCCGCGATGATCTCGGGCATCCGCTCGAGTCCGCGGTGGGTAGCGATCACCTCGAGGTCGGCAACTGCCCGCTGAGTCAGCGACACAGCAGTGTCGACATCACCGACCCGGAACTGGTTCGTAGCGGCAACGATCCGATCGAACAGAATGCTCCGTGGGGGGCGATCCGGCCCGGACAACGCCAGCGAGGTGGCTGTGAGTTCGGTTGCTCGCACTGCACTCGCGGCGGCCACCTTGGTGTCGTCGGTGTTGGCGGCCAACACGCCGTGCACGAGGGCCTGATGGCCCGCGTAGTCGCCGGCCGAGAAGAAGACCTGCATCCACGGCTCGCTGGAAGCAGCGTCCACCATGCCCATCCTGTGCTCGGCCCGCGACAGACTGTCGATAACCTCTCGATGTTTCCCCATCAACGCATATGCCCACGCCGCCGTCGCGTCCAATTGCGCCGCGGCGCCGACATCTTCGGCTTTCGTAGCGGCGATCTGCCCCAACTGCACCATCGTCAACGCGGTCTCGGCGTCGCGTTCATGCAATTCCACCCGTGCGAGGCCGAACAACAGATCCGCTGCCAGGCTGAGTCCTTCCGAGGTGCCGGAGTCCAGCGCCCACCCAAGCCCCTGAGCCAAATGTAGGCGCGCCTGCTGCTGCTGTCCCGCGTCATGATGAGCCCACCCGACCACATCGGACAAAGCTGCCAGGGCCAGCTGCATGCGCTGCTGCACAACGCCGCTGCAGCGGGACAACAGCCCGACGCCCCGGCTCAGCGCGCCCAAGGCAGGATCCAGCGCGCAGCCTCCGCCGAGTTTGCTGTCGAGGTCTCGCAAATGGTCGGTCGCCTGGCTCAACCGTGCGACGTCACTCAACCCCACGTGCAGGGGCAAGCGTGCCTGGCTGCTGGGCAAGCGTGGACGCCACAGCCCCAAACCGGCAGGGGAGCCGACGACCGCTGCTGCGATCTCTCCCAGAAACTTCCTACGCGACTCATCATCTGTCGGCACTCGCCCGAGAACGCTCGATGTGCGGCGACGCGGGGGAGCTGGGGCGCCCAACTCCGTCAGGAGTTGGCGGTACGCGGGTCGCGGCAACCGGCCCTCGGTCTCCCATTGACGGACGCGCCGGGCATCACACGACACACTGATGCCGAGAGCCTTGCCGTGATCGACCAACGCAGAGGCGAGTTCCAGCTGCGTCATCCCGTGGTCGGTGCGCCACGAGGACAACTGCTGTCCCCACGTAGCTTCCCGATCCTTTGAAGACAGCGCAGCCGCCGGAGCGAAACGGCCGGCCGCCACAACGGACGGTCCGCCAGCGG
>NZ_BAFS01000464.1 GCF_000308415.1 Nocardia asiatica NBRC 100129
AGCTGGTTGCGGCCAGCTGGGATCGGCCCAGTACTGCGCCAGTGGGCGATCCGCGCGAGGCGCAGGCGGATCCGGCAACACCGCCGCCAGCGTCGACCCGGCGTCAGCGGGCGGCGTGGGCGGTGCCGGCGCGGGGGTGACACCTGGCTGCTCCCCGCCGCGGGGGGTGACACCGGCTTGGCCGGGTGACGGCGGTGGGGTAACACCCGCCTGGGGAGCGGCCAGCGCCGGCGCGGACACCGCCAAGGTGATCACCACCGGCACCACCCCCGTCAGCAGCAGGCGTCGAACTCGGCCACGGGAACCAGTCCTGTCGTCGTGAGCATTCATCGGTACTCCTCTCGGTTTGGGTCGTGTCGCGATCACTGCGGCTTCTCAGCGGGCACCGCGGCTACCGGCCACGCGACCAGGTCCAGCGCGGACAGCGCGGCCCGCGTGGCGGTATTGGGGTGAGTCATCGGCATCGAATGTGCGGCGGCGGCGATCTCCAGGCGCACCGCCGATGTGCGATGCTCGCCGCTGCGACACGGCGCGAACAGGGAAAATGTCCTCATAGTCTCCGGGTCCTAGGTTGGTTCATTCCACGACCGGATCTGGCCGGGGTGGTCTCTGGAATGCGGCGCGAGAGCAGCGCCGCCAGGCCCGCACCGGCGGCGGACACAACTGCCAGCACGGTGAACAGGCGGTGGAATGACGAGAGGAAATCGTGGTCGGCGAGAAGGCTTGCCAGGACGGCCACCCCGAGGGCACCGCCGATATGGCAGGCGGTCATCGTCAGGCCGATCCCCGCGGCGAAACCGCTGGAGGGCACGCTGTCTGCGATGATCACCGACAGGGCAGTGACCGCCAATCCGATCCCGGTTCCCAGCACCACCGCCAGCACAACCCACAGTGGCCTGTTACATCGCGGTCCGAATAGTTCGCTGGCGACGACGGCGAATCCGCCTGCCAGCGCTGCCATCCCGGCAGTGCCGAACCAGTGGGCGTTACCGGCGTGCACGTGGCGGCCGGTGGTGGCGGCGGCGATCATCGCGACGACGGCTGCCATACCGACACATCCGGCGGCCTGCACCAACGTCAGTCCCCACACGCGGATCAACCAGATCGGGGCGGCCAGCAGGTAGGCGAACAGGCCGAACCCGAAAGCAGCCGAGACCACGTTGGCGGCGGCGAACGCCCGGGAAGAACACAGCCGAACCTGCAGCGTGGGATAGGGGTGCAGGTAGCCGCGCACGACCACCGCGGCGATGACAAGGACTCCGCAAACGCCGACTATGACCGTCACAAGGCTGGCGACACCCCAGGCATGCATGTTGGTGACGGCCGCGACAACAGCTGCAATTCCCCCGGTCAGCAGCAGCGCACCGAAGAGGTCGGGTACGCCCCTGGCGGCGGTGCGCGTCGCGGGCACTGTGCGTCGCACCGCGATGGCCAGCACGGCGCACACCGGCAGGTTGATGGTGAAGATGCTGCGCCAACCGAGCCATTCGACCAGCAGCGCTGCTGCGGTAGGACCGACCGCGGCGGCGAGAGCGCCGGTTGCAGACCATGCACCGATCGCCGCGGCCACTTTCTGCGGCTGGACAGTGGTGAGCATAGCCCCCAGCGCGGTGGGAAGCAGCGCGGCGGCGGCGATGCCCTGCAGGACTCGGCCGGTGATCAGCCAGCCGACCGTGGGTGCCAGTGTGCACAGAAGCGACGCTGCCGCGAATCCGGTCACGCCGGCTGTGAGGACCCGGCGATGGTTGCACATATCTGCCAACCGGGCCCCAGCAGCGAGCCAGGCGGCGAAGGCGATGGCGTACCCGCTGACCGCCCAGGTCAGTGTCGATTGCCCGACGTCGGGGAAATTCGAGGCGATGGCGGGAAAAGCGAAGTTGACGACCGCGACATTGACGAACGCCAGGAACGTCGCGCCGCAGGCAACAGCGAGCACCGCTACCGGATGACCGGAGTGGTCCGCTGCCGCCGCGGTGGTGTAGTCGGGGTTCACGGCCATGGCGTCTCCTGTGGCGCGGCGTGACGCCTCGAGTGGTGCTCGTCCAGGGGAGCAACGACCGTTCCGCCGCCCACGCGCATGCACAGCGCGGCGGTGACCGGGCGCTGGCATGCGATGGTGTTGTCGTGCGTCCATTGCGGTTTCGGGTCGAAGTGGATGCCTGCCATGACCGGTGTGCTCAGCGTCCGGAGGAAACGAGGCCGGCCAGCCACTGAACTGCGGCGGGCATGCCGATCACCGCGGCGGACAGATGCTCTGGCGCGGGGGTGAGCACCGTGGTGAGGGGGGTTCCTTCGGCGCGCCAGCGTGCCATCGTGGCGTCCAGATCCGCCAAGGGCAACAGGGGGTCGGTGCCTGAATGCCACTCGTAGATCGGCATTGCCGGTGCGGGAGCGAACTGAACACTGTTGTCCCGCAGAATGGCTCGGGTTTGTGGCTGGAAGAACAGGTCGAAGGAGGTGCCGAGTCCTGCCACGCTGCGACCGGCTCCGAGGGCGAGGATTTCGTTGACGCAGGCGTCGTTGATCGCGCCACGGAAGCGGCGTCCTTCATCGGTCAAGTAGTCGCTGATGGGCAGCTGGTCGCCGTACTCGCGCTCGAGCCCGAACGCGACGGCCGCCGCGATACCGAAAGCGGGATGCGGGTGATGGCCCAAAGCTTCTGCCATCGTTTCGAGATTGGCGGGCACGCCGCCTATCGCTGCTCCGCTGATATGCAGGTCGGGCGCGTATGAGGGTGCCAGGGCGGCTGCCCAGGCTGTGGCCATCCCGCCACCGGAGTAGCCGGCCATCGTGATCGGGCTGTTGGTGAGGGCAAGCGGTTGATGCCGTTGCGTGGCGCGGATCGCGTCCAGAGTGATCTGACCGCCCATGCGCGCCGCACCGTAGGCGGCGCGGGGACCCAAATGATCCGGCAGCACAACCGTCCAGCCCATCGCCAACGCGACGTCGAAGACGGGGGCTTCGTTCATCCGGACGTTGGGGTCCGTTGACCACATCGCCTGACTGGGTGCGCATCGCAGGCCGAGTGAGTTGATGCTGTGCTGGTAGACGAGCACCGGATTGTCGGGGCGATGGTTTACCGGGGACAGCACCGTCGCCGTCGCGGCGATCGGCCGACCCAAGGAATCGGTGGAGCGATACATCAGCTGAGTAACGTCAGCCACCACCGCAAACGGTGGCGGCATCTGTCGGGCGCGCAGAACATCACCGGGTTCCGCGGCCTCCAGGTGCGCAGGTGCGGCAAAGAAGTGGTCGGCAACTGGCACCGGCATCGCGACCGGTGCGGCGATCGCCGAGTTGGCGGCCCAGATGCTGATGCTGAAGCCGCATGCGAGCGCGGCTACGCCAGCGCAAAGGGTCCGTCGCACGAAGTGTTCCCCCTCGATTGTTCGGGTGAAGTTGTTGCTGGGCAGGTGGCCCCGCGTTGCGGGAGGTCGTTGAGCCCTTCTCGGCTGGGCGGCTTGGTCGCCTCCGCCCAGCCGAGCAGGTGGATGTGGCGTGCACAGGTGGCGACGCCGGTGTCGCCCTCGTGTCGCCGAGATACCGGGCCGGTCGCGTCGTTGCGGCGGCCGGTTCGTGCCGATCAGCGGGGAATCAGGCTCTGCACGATCGCGATCACGTTGCCGACCACGACCGAGGCGTTCGCCGCGAGCCGGACGACGAAGTCGGCGAGGTAGAGAATCTGGCCCATGAGAGAGGTTCCTTTCTTCTTCGGCGGGCGGTAGGTCCGCCTGCCGTTCCTGTACTCCCGCCGCCGCAGCGGGGCGCTGCGGTCATCGGTCGGCGGTTATGGAAGGAGCCGCCTGGCGTGGGGTGCGTGGGCACCCCCCACCGGTGGCGCGGTCGTCGGCGGGTCGTGCTGAGGAAGTGAAGATCACGACCAGGGCCGATTCGAACTGTGCGCATCGGTAACTGCGCACTGGTCACGGCACCGGGAAAACGATCTCGCCCCCTCGTGTCGATCAGCTCGGCCACAGCCGAGATTTCTCCGGATATCGCCGTTGATGGCTTCGAGTGGCGCGCTACCGCTTGCCGCTTCGAGCAATCCTCGGAAATACCGAGTTGAAGTCTGGCGACCCGTGTCGAAGTGGTCAATGGATTCCACACAGCCTGTGTGCCCTGCGATCGCGCGGCCGAATGCCCGTGACTTGCGTGGCTGGATGACCCTACAGACGACGGTGGCCGTAACGGAACATTTCCGCCACGGCCACCGCACCCAGGAAATGTGACTCGACGCCGCGAACAGAATGGCGGGAACAGCCGGTCACAGCGCGACGCAACTCGGGGGGGACGAGTTCGCCGCTGGCACGAACTCTACCGGTCAATGGTCGACACCAGAAGGGTTCCGACTCCCACTTGCTGTGTGTCTCAATGACTGTCGGATGAGATGCGGCTCGGTGCCCCGCGGCCGCCGACCCGCCGAACACCCACCCACCGATCATCCGGACCGGTCAGGGTGACCTCATCAACGAATCGTTGATGTTCAACTCTGCGTCGTCCGATCTAAGGTACCGAGAAGATCAGAAGACCAGGCATCCGCACGGCACGCGAATTCGATGACGGTATTCGAGGCAGACTATTCGCATTCTTCTCAGGCACGGCAGAGTCGTGGCCGGGCGGAGCCTCGGTAGAAGCCCAGGAAAGGGAGCGAACGTGCCGGGGGAAGGTAGCACGATAGTCGTCACTCCGCAGCGCTTGTCGCTGCTCGGAAAGACAATGCGACAATGCAGGAACCGCGCGAATATCACGCGCGATCAGCTGGCGCCGAAAGCGTTCATTACCTCCTCGGCGCTGGAGAAATGGGAATCAGGCGAGAGGTTGCCCACGCTGGACAAACTCAAGTACTGGTTCGACGCACTCAGGCCCAACGACCTGTACCGCGAGAAGATCCTGAGCTTGTCCAACCCTGCGCTGTTCGAGCTGCAACTGGAGTTGGCCGCCGGCGCTCGCCGGTTCGGGCCCACCGCGGCCGAGATCCGGCAACTGGAGCTACTTCCCTTCCCGGCCTGCGTCCGAACTTTGCCCACCTACGACCTCATCGCGGCCAACAGCGCGTTCCGGCGCCTGTTCCCCGGGCTCGCACCAGCACCGCCGACGGCGGCTCGCCCGACCAACATCATCGAATGGATGGTGCTCTCACCGCTGGCTCGCAGCATCATCCAGGACTGGTATCGACACACACACGTCCTGGTCAACGCACTGCAAATCCTCGCGCCGGGCGTTGTGGCCCACGATCAAATCGAAGCGCTCGTAGCCTCCTGTAACCGGGCAACAGAGTTCCACACGATGTGGACCACCGACGTCACGACAGAAGACATTCACAACACCGAACTCACCGTCCTCGACCGCTCCCGCAGCCGATGGATCCCCCACACCACCAGCCCGTATCGCGCCGCTGCACGAGGCACCTGGGAGCTGTTCATGATGACGCCGGTGAGCTGACCGATGCCCTCCCCGATTCAGCCGTCACCGCATGCGTCTGCAAGTCCGGCCTTCTGTCGACCCGATCAGCCAGGTGAGACCCCCACGCGGTGTGCCCGCGACCTGTTGTCTGACCGCGTGCCCATCACCAATGCTGGATGTGGGGCGTCGCAACCGTTTCACCGTCGGTGGTCGCCCGAGCCGCACAGGCAACCGACTCTTGCCCGGGGCTTTGGTCTTACACCGCGCGATTGTTCCGTGGAGCTTCCCTGCGTATGAAGCCCATGCCTTGGCGCTGACAGGCAACAGGGTGTGAGGCCGCTTCGGCGGTCGGTGACGCCTACGTGCTCGGTGCCTCCCGCCTCCGGCTCCATCGGCAGAAACCGACATTGGATTTGGAGAAGTGATGAACGAACGTCAGGGTCTCAGCCTGGAGACGGTGACGCAGTTCGAATTCGCCCGAAACGTGTTGGCGATGCTGATCGGGCATTCGTCGTCCCGCGCGGCGATAGATCCTGACTGGGCGGTTCGCCGCAACAGGTGGATGGAGCAACTGAACACTCTGACCTCGAGTGACATCGACGCGGTCGCTTATGTGCTGGACGTCGACCTGTCCTTCCTGCGGAGCTTGCTGCCGTGACCAGCTTCGATCAGTGGCACCTTCGCGCATTGCCTACCGAGTACGAGGCGGATCACATCTTCCGCACTCAGATCGAACCGCGGCTGCTCAGGCCCGCGAGTCCACAGAACGAGCCGATCGCGATGGTGTTCGTCGACCAGCTGGGCGCCGGCACGGCCGAGCTGGCCACGAGCATCGTCAAATACGAGTTCGATTCCGGTTCCTGCCCTGTTGTTCTCGACGGTGCGGTGCTGGCCCAGGCTCACCCGGCCTATCTCGGCTTGGCAATGGCAGTGGGAGCGCAGGAAGCACAACGGCAGGTTCGTCGCGATACCGAGCGCTGGCTGAGCATGGCCGTGGAAGAGGCAGTTCGACGTCGGCTCAACATTGTCGTGATCAGCGATTTTCCCACCCGCGACGCGCTTGACACCGTCCTGACCCGATTGGCATCCACTCCTGCGGGCGCGAAGCCATTGCGGATCGAGGCAGGCCTCATGGCCGCGCATCCTGGCGAAACTCAGCTGGAGGGCCTAGCGCTGTGGCAACGGTCTTACGAAGGACTGGGAAGTTGGTCGGGGATCGAGCCGGACCCGGACTTGTACGAAGCCAGTCGCCAGCATGTGCGGACCGTCGCTGATTGGCTCGACGCTGACCAACGAATCCACCGGATCGGCGTCTACCGCCGTAGCGCGGTTACACGAGGACTCGGCGATTGGGGTCTTTACCCGGCTGGCTCGTACTTCAGCGCTGGACACTATGGTGCCGCGGATCCTTCCCGACCGACCCGCGCAGTCATCGACGACCTGTCACATGAGCAGTGGAACAACGAGTACAGCAAGGCATACAGCCTCCTCTATCGCACACTGGCCACCCGGATGCGGCCGGAATGGTCCGGCGATCTGGTACAGGCACGAGCCGCGGCACGCCCTGTCATGGACGAATCCCTATGGCGGCAGCTTCCAGACCCATCGTTCGATCCACTCGCCATCGCGTGCAACAGGCAGGACATCGTCGTCTTCGACGACTTCGACGTCGTCACTTCCGTGGATCTCACCGCAATCAAAGACTTGACCTCGCAGTACCCGCACGTCGAGATCGCGGTGGTTGACGACCGTGCGCGGCCCCAAGTCGCGCAGGTCCGTCCCACCGACGAGCAGTTGGACTTCTACGCTGCACGCCTGCGGACATCAGTCACCCCTGCCACAGACCGCGCCGAGGTGTGGCGCAACGTTTTGCGGGTCGCCGGCCTCAGCCGCGGCAGGGCCTCTGTGACCGTGATACCACCACCGGAGTTCGATCCCGCGTGGTTCAACGACCACTACCCAGCCAGGCGTTTCCGCGTCGGGATGATCACCAATGACGACGATTCGGGCGATCTTCTGCGCAACGCCCACTACAGGACAATCCTCGGCCGCCCTATCCATCCGGTCGAGACCCCCGCGCCACGGCCTCGACTCGCCGACCTCGCACGCCTGTATCTCGCGGGTAACCCATCCTGGCTCGACCATCTGGCGCCCGGAGCGGCGCCACTCGTCTCGCCCGATCGCCTATTCGGCTCCTCCAGCGCATTCCATCCGCCCGCCGCGGACAGCGACGGATTGCACGCCGCCGCGCAGGGGCGCCACCAGCCTCGCGAGGCCATAGGCACCGAGGACTGCGCCGGCGAAGTCCAGCCACCCGGCAGCCAGGCCAGCGGTCCAGGACCTGCCGCTGGCCTGTGATCAGGGAAGGAAGCTGCCATGACCGAACCAGGCCGCGCCCCCGGGCAACCAGGGTCTCCGATAGACAGCCGACCGTCCGTCGGGGACGGGCGGGTACCTCGTAGCCAGCGCGTCGCGGCACGAGAGCAGATCACAGAATGGGTCACCAACTTCCGCGCGTTGGTCTACACCCACACCGCCACACACGGATCCGGCGGTGACGAAGCGTGGCTTGACAGCGAGCACAGCGCACTCGAGTTACAGATTCAGATCGTCGCAGGCCTGTCGGAACGTGAACGCGAACAAGCGATCACGGCGTTGGCGCGAGCTCGTCGGCTCGAATACCCCGAACGACCGGTATTCGAGCCGCTGCCTACCTCGCTGTGGCAACAGCTGACAGCATCAATCGCCGCGCGGTGGCGCAAGCTCACCAACAGCCCTGGCACCGAAGCTCCGGAGTCGCTGCCAGTTCGGCATCAGCGCCCTCGAGGCGATGCCAACCTCATCGCTTCAGCCGGGCTACCGCGGGCAGCCGGTCACACAGCCGATCGGACGGCCGAGCGTACCGCGGTGTTGCAGTGGATCGACGACCTCGGCGCTATGGTTTCCGCCGGGAACCAAACCACGGCAATCGGCTTTGCTGAGAAGATCCGCACCCACCTGGCTCGGGGAGCGCTCAGCCCCAGCGAGACCTATCGCGCTCGAATCGTCGTCGCTGCCGCCGTGCATGCCACCGCGCGGGGACTTCCGTTCCCGGACAACCCACGAGCGCTCATCGTCTTCCAGCATCGCTTTGCCATGTGGGCCCAAGCCGGCCCCGCCCTTCACGCGAGCGATCAGGTTTCGACGACGACAGCAGCCGCAGATGGCGACGCACCCACGCTGGACGAGGCCGTGTTGAGCCGCCCCCAATCGGTGTCTCACGCCCCGATCGCTCACCTGGCTGCGGCGCCACACGAACCCTTCGGTGCCGCCGAGGCGACCCTCCACGAATCCCCTGCCATCGACGCGGCGCCATAACCGACCAACCGCCCATCAGACTCGAGTCCGGAGACAACCACCATGGCCGACGACACAACCTCTTCCAACGAACCCACCACCCGGCCCGCCGGTCTGCTCGACGTCGCGTTGCGGCAAGACCACGAACTGGTGGTCGGCTCGGCGCGGGACCGTATTCAGGCGCTCCTGCGCCGGTGGCGAGAAGACGATCCGGAGGCGGATGCCCCACCGAGAAGCGTGCGACAACAGATCAGCCGCGAGCTCCGTCGATACAGCCGCGCACAGGCTGTCGAGCGCGCGGCTGCCCGCGACTCCATCAGCGCCCGAGTACGCCACTTTCACGCCATGGTGTACGAGACCAGACTTGCCGAGCGCGACCAGTCGTACATCAACGCAGCGCTCGACGGCACGACACCCGAGGTCCCAGCACGGATCAAGGTGTCAGACCACCAGTATCTCAACGGGCAACGCGAGGCGCTCGCCCAAGAGATCAGAGACGATCGCCGACTTTCTCCTGCCGACCGAACGCAGGCGCTGATCGCCGTCTACACCAACAGCCCCACAGGCCTTGTGTTCCGGCCCGACCCTCAACTACGGATGGACGTGCTGCGCTTCCATCTGGATGCCCTGCGGCTGAAGATTGGACACAGCTGGTCACAGTTGCGCGCCGCGACGATCCAGGCGGTCGGCGAGCACGTCGACACATCCCCCACTGCGGGCCAGGACCACACGAGCGCCACAGATCAGGGCACCGACCGCGCATCCAGTGAACAGGGCACCACAGCACGGCAGGGCGAGCTGATCGAATGGCTGGGCCGACTACCGAACCGGGTCAATGATGAGCGTGGGGCGGCCCCCACGGTCAGCCGCATCATGTCGGAGATGAATCGCCACCTCGAGGGCTTGCCGGTGGAAGCGCAGGATCGGGCCCTGCTCATCACCGCAGAGATCGTTCGCGACACCCACCGGGGCATCGACTTCACCGACGATCCGCGGGCGCTGATGGCGCTGGATGACGAATCCTTCGACATGTGGATCGACCAGCGGCGGCCCGCAGCGGGGGCCGATCACGCCGTCGAGCAGGTCGACGCGAGTTTGACCGCGGCCTCGTGCGCACAGCCGCACCCCATGGTCGCCACCGCCGCCGACGACACACTCACTGAGCCCGGCCCTGTTGTCGGAAGCGATGCGCTCGCGCAGCCCGCTGTCGTAGCTGGGATGTAGGAGACGAATACACCGGTAGCCCGGCGCGGTGAGAGTCCATCGCCGCTCGCACGGAGACCGGATATGAACACGTCCCGACCTGCGTTGCATCAGCTCGGCTCGCCGAGTCGGCAGCTCGAACTGATGCAACGCAGCCGTCGTCGGGGTCGGCTGCTATGTGCTGGTGGCGGACAGAGCGAGCGCGTCACCGGTCGCAGCATCTGACGGCTGATTGCCGACCGGCGGTGCGGAGCCCGGTGCTGGTCGCTGCAACTCCTCCATCCGGTGGCGGACGACGTGATCGAACCGGGGATGGTGACCGAGCCGGGTGGTGGCCTCAGCGTGTCGGCTCGTCAGTTGGTCGGGATCGGCCGATTCGTTCAAATACCAGATCGCCTGGTTGATCCGCAGCTCGTAGCGGCGTGCCTCATAAGCCTTGTTGACGATTTCCTTGTCCTTGCCGACTTCCTCGATGATCTCGCTGTAGCGGCGGTCCAGTTCGGAGAAGTCGTCGATGGTGCGCAATTCGTCGGCCCTGCTGACCAGCCGCATATGCTCGTAGCGCTTCTTGTAGGCCAAGGCGAGTTTGGGGTGTGGCACGCCGAGTCGCTGTGTGCATTCGGCCATCAGGATCTCGAGTTCCTCGAGGCTGGTGGTCGTGAACAGCTGCACGATCATCGTGTCCACCGCCGTGCGCAGCATCCGTGTCGCGACCACATCGTGGTTCAGACGCAGATGCTCATGCAACAGGTCTGCGACCGTCAGATTCGGCAGCGTCGTCAGTAGCCCACCCCGAGCGTGTCGATTGTGCGCGACGGCGAGCACGGGCGCCTCACCGAATCGCATCTGCACGCACGCTGTGACCTGGTTCAGCAGATCCAGCGGCAGATCCCGCCGACGAAATGTCCTGCTCGGGTCTGTGAAGTCCTTGACCGGGACCGCGGTCGCGCCGTCGTCTGCGGCCCCGTTGCGAGCCGTCAGTTCGGCGCGGGATGTGGCCAGCACGACGCCGGGGAACTCCATCAGTAGCTCCATCAGGGTCTGCCAGCGTGCGTTTGCCTGCCGCCAGTGCCCTCTCGCTGGCTCGATGTCGGCGGCCGGGTCATCGGCGAGTCGGTCGGCGGTCGTGCCAGCGCACAGGGCTTGCGCAACTGCACCGGCCCGGTTGATGGCCGACAACTGGCTGATGGAGTTGATCACCAGCACTACGGCGGGATCTCCGTTGACGGCAGCTGCGGTGGCCAGATCACGGACAGCTCTGATCTGGCCGAGGATGTCTTCCCAGCTGCCGTCGTGATCGAGCAGGTGAGCTTTCTCGACGCCAGGAAGGTACTCGTCGCCGTCGCGTTCGTGGCCGATATCGAACCAGTACATCGCGCCGACGCGCGGGTCGGCCGCATAGGCCACGAGGAGCTCGATCATGTCGTCCCAGCTGACGGGGTCACCGTCGAACAGGACCAATGGGCTGCACGATCCGGCTGGCTTGCGGGTCCTGATGGCTATACCGCTGCGAAACTTCGTAGGGCGCGCGCTATCCTGAGCGCGACCCGTTGTGGATTCCATGTAGTCCTCTCTGGCGGGTCAGGGCCTCGTATCGCACGACTCTTGACCGGAGAGCGATATGAGGCCCGCGGCATTTCTGGGAGGCCACATGTCCTCGAAACTCGTTGAGGCGTAACTCATCACGGAGCAGGACTGTGGCTTGCAACCGAAGCTATCACCGCGATCCGCACGCCTGCAACAGCATAAGGTAATTTTTGCGATAATATCTGCGGGGGCGCTGCTGCAAGCGGGAAAGCGACGCTGATCCGCTACCGCAGAACCGCTACGGAGCATCGAGTGACAGGAGAAACACGCAGGTGGCGGCACAAGCATTCACCGGTGTGGCGAATCTCAGAGAGCGAGTGACGGCATCGGCTCGGTGACGGTCCACTCATGCAGCCGAGCCCCGCTGTTGCGGTAATGTCGACGCTTCTCGCGTCTCCTCTGTTCGTAATCCAGCAATCCCGGTCTACCCCATACTTCGAAGTAGGCCGGTGGATTTTCGTCGGTCAGGATATAGTCCGGGAACACCGCGCTCCCGTCGTAGCGCAGCGGTTTGATGTAGCGGCGTCCGACTCTGGCGAGTTCGTCGGCGGCCCTTACCTCATACGACGAGTCCGAGGGGATCCAATCCCTGTTGGTGAGCATCACCGCGGCATCGATCGCGACCGCGTAGCCGTCGCGGGAGCGTTCGATGTAGGCCAGCATGACGCGCCGTCCACCAGCGTCCACGGCCGCCTGCGAGAAGGCATGACGGTAGGACGATTGCAGGCGTTCGTGCAGGGACTCTCGGATGAAGATTTGCCGAGCACGCTGATGTTCGAGTTCATACCGGTAGAGGCGGCCGGCGCCTGGCCGCGTGCGTCCGCCGTCGCGTGCCAGGTGGGTCTGTTTCAGTTCCCCCAGAACGAAGCCACGACGCAACCGTGCCTTGTCGCTGCGCAACCTCGACAGGTAGCGGTCGAAGTCGCCGATGCTCGACCGGCGGTGCACCAGGTAGAGGAACTCGGCGGCGGGCTGGTTGTTGATCACGCAGTCGGCGAGCTGTTCACCCAACGCGCTCACGACCTCCTGCCATGGGCGGCGCCGGGTACCGCCGTGCCAGGCGTTCAAAGCCGCCTCCTCCCACAGGAAGTGCAGAAGGGCCAACAGCCCCAGCCGTGAGCGGTTGACTCCTGGTTCCGAGGAAGCAGTGGATGGAGTGCTCGCTGCCTGCACCGGGGAACTCACCAGCGGCGCCGCGAACCGGATCGTCGTCGTGCCGTCCTCACCGCGGCGGATCGCGGCATCGGTGTAGGCACTCTGGCCGCTCAATTCCGGATCGAGCCTGTGAAAAGCACACCACGCCTGGTGGGCATACCCGCCATGAGGCCAGACCGCCAAGGAGTAGCTGCCACCGCGGCGGCGTGTGACCAGCCGCAACAGCTTGTCACAGCACAAACATTCAGCGCTCTTGTCCGCCCACGCGCGCGACAGTAGCGGCACATAGCCATCCGGGTCGTCGCGAACCGCACTGTAGAGCACAGCTCGCCCATCCAGTCGCACCCAGGTCCGGAAGTCGCTCATCGTGCGTCCCCTACGCCTCTGTTGTCCGAATTCACGGTATCGGCCGGTGGTGACAGAAACCCGGCCTCCGTGATCGTTCCGGCATGAAAATTGTTGTCACACCGCCTGTCTGACCAGCAGCCCGTTATCGGTGATCGGCAGATACGTTCGGGCCGGTGATGACGCTGCATGTGCTGCACGGCGGCAACGGATACCGGTACCTGACCCGGACCGTCGCCACCGCTGACGTGCGGCAGTCGGGTGAACAGAACCTGGCCGACTTCGCCCGCCTCTCAGGAACACCGCCCGGATTGTGGTGCGGTCGAGGAGCCGAACACCTGGGAGTCGCCGGCCAGGTGACCACCGCCCAGATGCGTGCACTGTTCGGCCAAGGCCTCCATCCCAACGCCCAGGAAATCCTCGCCACCGGCGCGGCCGCGGGGATCCCGCCCAAGGAACTCTCGGCCTCCATCCGACTGGGGTCACCGTTCTACCGCCTCGGCGGAGCGACGACACCGATCAGCGAAATCCACGCACGCCTCATCGCGAACTTCACGGCCATGAACGGACGAGCGCCTTCGCGGCGGGACTGGGCGGCACTGCGTCGCGCGGCAGCGCTGGAGCATCTTTCACGGGACGGCGAGCAGCCGACCCCGCGAGAGATGCAAAAGGCACTCGCAGACGAGCGACGCCGGATGCGCAAACCAGTCGCAGGCTACGAGGGCGCCTTCGCCGGTCCGGCGTCGGTATCGAAAGTGCTCTTCGGATTGGGCAGCCCAGCAGTTCGGCAAGTCCTGTGGCAGGCACATCTCGACGCGATCCGCGAAACAGTGCACTTCGCTGAACAGCACTACGCCATCACCCGCCGCGGCCGTGGCGGTGTGCGCAAGATCGACGCAGACGGTTTCGCGGCGGTGCTGTTCACCCATTGGGACAACCGTGTCGGCGACCCGTTTCTGCACACCCACATGGTCATCCCCAACAAGGTGCTCGGCGTCGACGGGCGATGGAGCTGCCTCGACGCCCGCGCATTGCACCAGGCAGCGGTGTCGTTGTCGTGCCGATACAACGCCACCCTGATCGGGATGCTGCAACGGCGGCTGGGGCTGCAGTTCGAGGAACGCTCTCGCGGGCGAGGGAAGAAGCCGACTCTCGAAATCGTCGGCATCCCCGATGAGTTGATCCAGTTGTTCTCCCAGCGGCGCGCGGAAATCCAGACCGCCACCGAGCAGCTGGTCCTCGAGTTCGAGCGCTGCAACGGGCACTCGCCGGACAAGGTCACCCAGATCAAGCTGGCGAAGAAGGCCACGCTGGCCACCCGCGGCAGCAAGCCGTTGCCTCGCCCGCTGGAAGAGATGTTCGACGAGTGGGATGCCCGCGCCACTGAACTGCTGGCCTCCGGCGGCGACAGCCGCAGTGGCCGCCAGTTCGTGGAGGATGTGACGCGAGCGTCTTCTCCAGTAGTGCAGTACCGACCTCGAATCGTCGCCATCCACGCTGGTGTGGCCGCCGGACCGGCTGCGATCCAGGCCGGTGACCTGCCTGTTCTCTCCGCCGCGGTGGACACCGAGCTGCGGCGGTTCCGCTTCGACTCACCCGCCGCGCGAGCAGCCGCACAACGCGAGGCGCTGGCGTTGCTGTCGCTGAGCCACCCCGACAACGTGGTCGCTGAGGTGCAAAAGGCCACGCGCCGGGTGTTCGTCGCTGATCGGATCGCCAGCGAGGTCGTGCAGAGAGTGTCCGCACAGCGGACCACCTGGACCGAAACCCACGTTCGCGCCGAGACCGAGGACCGGCTGGCGCTGTGCGAGTTTCCTGATGACGCCGCCCATCGGGCAGCAGTGGAGCAGGTGGTGGCTTTGGTGCTCGACGCGCACAGCATCCGACTGACCATCGATCCGGAGCCGGTGCCAGCAGCGATGCAGCGCCGCAACGGCGACAGCGTTTTCGCTGGCCCGTCGGCAACCACAGTTCGCTACACCAGCACCGCCGTGCTCGACCGCGAAGCGCAGTTACAGGACGCCGCCCAACAACCCACTCCCGAGTTCTTGACGCACGACGAAGTCGCGGCAGCGATTGCCGCGGTCGAACAAGCCGACACCCATCGCGGTGCGCCTCGCCGGCTGACGATCGGCCAGCGGAGGGTGGCCGCGCACCTGTGCACCACTGGCACCAGGCTGGCGGTGGCGGTGGGACCGGCCGGTGCCGGAAAGACCACGGCGCTGCGGGCGGTTGTGCGTGCGTGGCGCGACGCAGGACGCGCCGTGATCGCCCTGAGCCCCCAGAAGAGTTCCGCCCGCGTGCTGGCCGCCGACATCGGAATTCCCGCCGACACCATCGCCTCCGTGCTGTGGGCGCACCGCAACGGCCGCGGCCCCACGATCCCATCGGGGGCAATGCTGCTGGTCGACGAGGCCGGGATGGCCTCCACTGCCGACCTGGCCGCCCTTCAACGACTCGCCGACCAGGCAGGCGCTGTAGTGCGCTGGGTCGGTGACCCGTGGCAGCTGTCTGCCGTGGAAGCAGGTGGCGCCCTCCGGCTCATCGCCGCGGACACCAAATGCCCAGAGCTGGACATGGTAGTGCGCTTCACCGACCTGGAGGAAGCCGCAGCCACCCTGCACGTCCGCAACGGCGACCCCAAGCAGGCCTGGCAGTTCTACGACAGCCGAAGCCGAGTCCGCTCAGGGCTGGCGGTGCAACTACGCGAGCAGATGCTCGCCGCGCACCTGCACGATCTCGACGAGGGCGCGTCGTCGCTGATGATGGCCGCCACCGTCGACGACGTCTACCGGCTCAACGGCGCCGCGCAAGCCGCGCACGCCCAACGCGGCAGCATCGACCTCGCTGGCAGCAGTGGTGCCCTCTCTGACGGTCACCGCGGATACGTCGGCGACATCGTGGTCACCCGCCGCAACGCACGGCGCATCCGGATCACCGGCGGCAGCCGCTCCGGAAGCCCGGTCACCAACGGCGACCGCTGGCGCGTACTGCGCGTCCACGACGACGGCTCGCTGACGGTCGTCGGCGCCGATCACCGCGGCCGGGTGCACCTTCCACGACGGTACGTAGCCGAGGACGTCGAGCTGGGATACGCCTGCACCGTCCACCGAGCGCAAGGCCTCACTGTGGACCGCGCCCACCTGCTGATGGGCACCAGCCTGGGCCGCGCCTTGGCGTATGTCGGGCTGTCACGGGGGCAGCACCTGAACCTGCTGTATCTCGTTACCGACACCCTCCCAGAGCCCCCTCCGCTCGACCGCGCCCCCGACGAGCCGGTCGACCCCGCCGAGATGTTCGCGCGCGTACTGGCGCGAGAAGACGACAACCTCTCCGCGACCGAGGTGATGCGCCGAGAACTCGACAGCGTCAACGACCGGGAACGGTTGACGGAGCGCTACAGCGAAGCGTGCCGAATACTGGGAGCCGATCTCGCCAGCGAACTGCTCGACCGTTCCCTACCCGCCGTGCTCTTCCACCAGGTGCGCAACGCGCCGTCGTTCGCGCTGCTGGCCGACACGCTCACCGTTGCCGGTCAAACAGGCATGGACATCGTCGCTCTGGTCAGCGACATCGTCACCAACAGCGGCGCCGACGACCGTGGTGAGACACTGTTGACCGCGCGTGACGCCGCGGCCCTGCTGTGCGAACGCGCGGACCGGCTCATCGCCGAGCACCTCGCCGCGGCGCGCGCGAACACCACCGACCATCCGCACATCCACATCGCCACCACCGGTGACCGGATACGCGCTGCCCACGATGTCACCTTCACCACGCCGGCGCCGCTTCCGCCGAGGCATCCCGGAATGGACACCGAACTCGCCGACTGCGCCTTGCGGCTGCGCATCCGCCTGCTGGACGCCCAGCAGGCCACCCCCGCCGCCGAGCTGCGCGACGTGGGTGCGCGCGTCCTGGTCGAAGATGAGCAGGAAGTCGACGACGCCGTCGTGGCGACCGACACCGACGCTCGGATGCGTGCCGACTACGAGCATTACACGCGGCAGCTGGCGCTTGATCACGCGAACTATCTGCTCGACCGCGCGTTCCCGGTAGCGCTGCTGCGGCACGTGCAATCCGGCCGGACGTGGCCGCAACTGCTGGACACCATCGCAGTGGCCGACTGGCACCACCTCGACCCTGTTGCCCTGGTAACGCACATCACGACAGGTGATTGGGTGAGCCTGCTTCATGCGCGCGACGCCGCTGGTGTTCTGCGTGCTCGCGCGGACGCGTGGATCGCCGAGCACCTCGGCGCGGCCGTGAGAAGCGCCGGCGGTGCGCAGCGCATCCACGCCGCCGTCGGCGGCCGCGCAACCACGCTGCTGGACAACCCGAGCACCAGCCGATTTCAGACGTTGCGGGATCTGCCGCGACCACATGCGCTTCGACCGATCCCACCGCTGCACCCGGGGATGGACACCACGACCGCGGACTACGCCGACCAGCTGCGGCGACAGCTGCTGGGCGTCCCCGCCACTGAACCCGACTGGCGCGCCAGGCCCCAGCATCCCACCCGCCTCGCCACACTGCTGTCCAGCGGCGACAACGACGGCAGCGACGTTGCCGACGTGCCGGGACCACTTCCACCCGCAGTGAGCACCGACCTGTGGCAGGTCGAACGCGGCGCACACTCCGGCCACAGTGATGCCGCAAGCGGTGACAGCGACGACTGGATCAGTGTCACCGACGCCCGCACCGACCACCTCTACCCGGAGCTGGACCCCCTCGCGCGGGTGATCCGCATCGAATCCGACATCGCGGCGCTGCGAACTCGAGTCACGCAGTTGCGGGAGGCCATCGCCGAGGGACGCAGCAAACATCAACTCGCGATCGCTCCCTTGGTCCAGCAGTGCCGTGAACGCGTCGACATGCTCAGGCCACTACTGCTGAGCTTCCGCGATGCCCAGCTGCGCGCCGAAGAAGCCGAACTGGATGCCGCGGCGGCGGAGGGCGCCTATCAGCAGGCTCTGCAACAGCAGCCGGAGCAGGTCGACGACCAGTTCTTGGGGTTCCTGCACAGTCAGGCGGTGGCGGCGGCTGAGGACCCGGGCATGCGCGCCAGACTCGAAGAGATGCTCGATCAGTATCGTGCCGCGATGATCGAGCGAGCTGCCGCGGAAGTGGACGCCGACATCGCCCAGGCGCGGCTGCTCGCCGACGATGCCCGCGCGTGGGCCGACCGATTGCGGGGGGAAGCCGACACCGCACAACGCGAACTCGACGCCGCCGCGGGTACCTACGGCGTAGTGGAGGAATCCGACGTCCACCAGATGCGGCTGCTCGGTGACGAGCTGGCCATCGACGAACTGAACGCCGCCCGCGCCGAATTGCGGCGCCTACCGCCCTACCTGCATCGGGCCCGCGTGGCCGCGGCCGCAACTTCACGCCCCGCCGGCGGCGCGGCCCAGGAGGTCATCGACGAGCAGTCTCTGCTCGACCAGTTGCGGTCGGATCCGCTTCGACTGCACAGCGACAGCGAGCTCGATGCGCTCGCGCAGTCGCTCAAGCAGGCGACGGACCGCGCAGATGCGGAACACATCGAGACAGCGCAAACGCATGCAGTAGAGGTGCGGGGTCTGCATGCACGCCTGATCAAGCAGGTCGCTGCGATCCGGGCGGCCGAACGCGCCCTGTCCGCCGCCGAACGCGAATCCAGCGACGACCGCGCCCGTGCCGCGGCCGACGCCGCAGTCGCCGCTGCCGCGGCCATCGGCGCACCCCGGCATCGGTGGGCGGCGCTGCTGATGCGCGCCGCCGACACCGACGCCCTGGCCCGCGAACTCGCCGCCGCGGAACAGGCTGACCGTCGCGATCAGCAGTTGCGGGAAGAGGCTGAGGCCCGCGCGGCGCGCAGCAGCTCGGAACTCGCCGCCGTGGTACAAGAGCAGCGCCGCCGAGCTGGACTGGACCCCGCTGTTGCCGCGATGGAACATCGCCTCCGCGACGAGATCGGTGAAGCGCCGGAGACCACACCGGCATCAGCGGTTCCCATCCACGATCTGGACTTCACAGGATCAGATGCGGGCATGGAGCTGTGAGTCGACGTACGCCTCGCCGGTGACCTTAGGGGCGTTGATCCGCCCTCGTAAACGGCAGTATTCAGGGCCCAGTCCGATCATGGATCAGGTGCGCGGACGCTCGGAGGCAACCGCGACCCTCGATCGGGGGTCACCGATCAGCGGAATGAACCGACCAGAATGGCTTTGTTGTTCCACTGCGGCGGATTAACCAGTGCGAGAACAATTTTCCCGTTAGGGGCGTTCGCGGCATCCCGGAAGATCGTCGGCATGTCAGCGTTCACCCTGCCGCCTGGCTGCGCCAGCGGCGAATCCGAGGGGACATGGACGACTGTCGCGCCGGCCAACAATCCGATCCCCAACACCGCGGGCACAGGGCTGTTGGCCAGCGCGACGGTTTCCTCGTGATTGAAACCGACACCGACGATGACGCCAGGCGCGTTGACCGGCACGACCGCTTGCGCGGGGGCCGTTGAGACCGCCACGCCCGCCAGCGTCAGGCCGGCGAGTGCGATTGCAGTACGAATACGCATCGGTTTGACTCCCAAATGGTTGGTGTGGCCCCCGGTCCGGAGTTGTTGCGGCCCCGGGTTTGCGGCTCCGTCGGCCGCCCGGGGCCAACGTAGCCACTGCGGCAGGCTGCCGATAGCCGATGTCACACAGGCGGTGTGCCCTGCCGCCACAGGTCACAGGCCTCGATCTAGGCTCTGCAGCAACAGAAGTCGTCGATACGAACACCTCTGACAGCGTGTGCAGCCACCGGCTGTGGGTGAAGCCGCGCCGGGCGCCGTCGTGGGCGGATTCAATACAGATCGAAATCCGGGAGCGTTCGGCCGGCACCCGCACCTCGGGTGTCGACATCTTCCGCCTCTGGCAGTGAGCCGTCGGCTCCGATCCCGCCGCTGGCGACCCCTCCCCCGGCCTTGGAGATACGGACCATGTACGCCACCTCTACGCCACAACCCCTACCACGCGACTGCCTGTTTCGGTTGCGAGACCTGTTCGTAGCCGCACTCGCGGTTGCGTTCACCGCAGTCGGGGTCGCATCCCCCGCGGCCGCGGTCTCGGACAACGGTAGGTGCCGAATGCCGTCGGGGCGTTTCGAGCAACTGGCGGTGCCGTCGAGCATGGGCGAGGTTGTCGTGCAGGTGCGGTGGGCTCGGCGCTGCGGTTCGTCAGCGATATACATGCTCGACGGCTTGCGCGCTCGGGGCGATGCAAACGGGTGGGTCGCGGAGACAGACGCCCTCGAGCTGTTCACCGACTCCGATGTCACGTTGGTGATGCCAGTCGGTGGCCCCGGCAGTTGGTACGCCGATTGGCTTCAGCCGGTCCTGGACCGGGGACGGAGTCGCGTGTATCGGTGGGAGACCTTCCTCACCAGCGAACTTCCCCAGTTCCTCGCCGACTACGGGGTCTCCCCGACTCGGAACGCCGTCGTGGGACTTTCGATGAGCGCCAGCTCCGCGATCACCCTGGCTGCCCATCACCGGACGCAGTTCCTCGCGGCCGCCGCCTTCAGCGGCGCGTTGGATTGGCACACCGCAGAGATGCAGGAAGCGATTCGCGTGGCCACCTGGCACGCCGGACACCACCTCGATCATCTCGCTGTGCCGGGCACTCCGGCGTGGGACCGACTGGATCCCTATACCTGCGCGCCACTACTGGCTGGGCTGCCGCTGTACATCGCCGCCGCGCCGGGCATCCCCTCGGCAGACGATGGGATCGACAGCGTACAAGCTGTCGGGACACTCGTGAGCGCAATGGGCTTGGAGGCGGTCACGGCAACCGCCACGCACCGGTTCCGCGCTCGGCTGGACAGTCTGGGCATTCCCGCGACCTACAGCTTCCCTCCGGTTGGTGTCCACAACTGGCGTGCATGGGGCGCTGAACTGGCCCGGGCACGCCCCTTCCTTCTGGCTGCTCTCACCGAAGGTGGCATGCCATCGGACGAGTAGCCCGTACTCGCAGCTCACTGCCACCCCCGAATGAACCCATCAGCCGGGGGCTTCTCGTCGTCGAGTTGTTGATGCCGTGGCCATTCGGAGGGTTCTCGGGTGGTGGGTGCTCGCCGTCGAGCGGCTGCGCCGATGTGGCCATCACCGGGACGCGTCGGGGATACAGACGCCGCTCATGCTATCATGATCGCATGATAGCCTTCTGGGTTGTGGGGCTGCACCGCCTCCTCTCGGACCCCGATTCCACGGTGGCCGCCGGGATGACCAGCTTCACCCCACACCCGTTGGCGCAGCTGAATCGACCGCAGCCAACCCCGGCGAGAAGCGAGAAGAACCGATGACCACCCCCGCGGAACGCAACTTCGACACCCCCGATGCGGACCTCACACCAGCGGTCTTCGCCGCCCCAGCTTCGGTCACGCCCATCGGGCCCCGTCTCGTCACCGGCCAGTTCACCACCCACGCCGAGGAACCCGCTGTCGCAGCAGAGAACGACGACACGACCGACAGCGAGGAGCAATTCGACAGCACCGATGCCTCGGACATCGACGAGGAAGCGGCCTGCACCAGCGACGATGATTTCCACCGCGCGGAACTTGCCAAACTCGACCACCGTCAGCCGAAGCTCTTTTACGCGTGTGCGGTCCTCGGCGACGTGGAAGCGCCGCTGAAGGATTTCAAACCCGCCCCCATCATGGAGTGGCTGCAGCGCCTGACCGGCGAACTCCCCCCACGTAACAGGGTGAGCGAAGCGATCGCGATCTGGCGCGAATGGGTAAGCGCTCGCAAGGACGGCTCGGAAATGCCGCCCAAGGTCAGTCCGAAGCAAGCTTCCGAGCTCGACGACGTCTATCGCACGGTCTCGCTACACCGTGAACTGCCCTCATGGATGACCACCAGCCCCTGGTTTTCCTCCAGGGAGGTCACCAGGCACAGCGCCGCAACCAGCGGCGTGCGCAAGGCCCCCTCCCCGCGCCAGCACCACACCAGGGGCGACGCACAGCAGCTGGCGCACGTCGACGCGCCGCCCGCCAGCGTGACCGAACCTCCGACCGAACCGGACACGATGAACGACGACGTGACTGCAGCACACAACATGCCTGAGCGGCCGCTTCCACTACACGAGCTGGCTGCGCGGGGAGCCGCGGCACGCGAGATTCAGAATGATCCGAATCTGTTCCAAGACTGGTCCCAGGCGGAGACAAAAGCAGAGCGCGAACTCGCAGAATGGATCCGCAGCCAGCGCCGCAAAGCGCGCAAGAGGGCGTGGAAGGCGAGGCTGGACTCGGAGAAAGATGACCTGCATACCGCTGGTGCGCTGCGGCGGGCCGACCTGCGGGACCAGCGAACCGCCCGGAAGGCATTGGCAGCTCACCGGCGGCGGACAAGTCCGCACGCTCAGCTCGCGAGCCTGTTCAACTTCCAATGGGCGACAACCCTCGCGCTCGGCAGCGTGGTTGCCGTAGGCATGATCTGGTCGGCCACCAACGTCCAGAAGAACATCGCGAGCGGACTCGACGCCGGAGACGCACTGTTCTGGTTCAGCTACCTGCTCGAAGGCATGATTTCGGTGTGTGTGCTGGCAATCATGATCGGTGCACCGAAGCTGGAACAGTACAAGGTCAAACCCGAATACATCACGGCGGCCGAATGGGCATTGCTCGCCTTCACCGTGGTGCTCAACACCTATCCCTACATTCAAGCCAGGGAAGGGTTCCAAGTCCTTGTTCACTCCGTCGCGCCGGTCATGATCGGTGTGGCGCTGCTGATCCATCACGCCCTGTCGAGCGGATACAGCAAGGCAATCGGCAAAGCAGCAAAAGAAGTGCCACCCGATGAGGACCCTCTGGCGCGCCCCGACGTTGATGACAAAGAGCCCGCCGCCGGTCACACCGCTGGCGCCTACATCAACGCCGACCCACTGACCGAACTCAACCCGGGCTCGTCCGAGTGAAACTTCTCGGCAGCACCACGCCCAGCACCGTGCGCCAGCACCATGAGATCCACGTCGACAGCGGCGCGCGTCACACACATCAGGTGTCAGTCCCGGTCTGGTTTCCACGAATCGTGGAAACCAGACCGAATCCGCCAGGAGCAGCCAGTATTTGGCACATCTGGTGTGAGTGGATGCGATTGACATCCCGATGGTGCACCGCGAAGACTACATACTCCGACGACAGATCACACCAGGCAGAAAGACAAGGGAATGGGGGCAAGGCCGTGGACACATCCAGTCAAGCGAGCCGAGCAATCCAGGCAACTCCCCCACTGCTGCCCTACTCAGAAGATCGCGACGAGACCTCCGACGAGACCTCCGACGAGAGCCCGTTCGTGTCCAGCATCCCCCGGCGCGCCGCCGAGCGTTTCATAAAACCCGGGAGCATGATGGCACCCATGGAGGTCGAGCAGCGAAAGCGTCGTCCTGGCCGCCCACCGAGAGAAGATGGTCCGGACTATCGCACCGTGGGTGCCAAAGTCCCAGCGTCGCTGGCGAATCTGATCAAGGCACCCATCGGTACAGACGGTTTTCCCACACTCAAGGCGCGTGTGGTCACACTGGTGCGCGATGGCCTCGACTCCTACCGCGCGCAGAAGCCGCTGGGTGTCATGTGCACCGGCGAGCTCTGCTACATAGGCCCTATCGATCTTCCGCGCGCTCTCGGCGATGAAATCGAGGCACTGATGGCCGCGAGAGCCTTTCGTTCGATCACCCAGTGCTTGATCGAAATGCTGCACCGCGGACTGGCGCACGAATCGAGCACGAGCGTGAATGTTCCACTGCAAACGGAGTTGCCTCTGGCACCGACCGGTACCTGACCCAGAAACAGCGGAAGGCCCCCCGCCGCGACCAACAGTAGGGGGCCCAACGCTTCCTGACCAACGAGAACCTGAAGGAACTGATGTCCCCTTCACGCCTCGGGAGGCTTCGTGCCTGACCCGAGTGTAGAACATGCGCCGACAAATCTGCTAGGCAGCGCGCCGAAACAGCGTGCAACAATGCCTCGACGTCGGCTGCCATCTGCGGAAATACCGCGCCACAACGCATGCGGCTGCGGCCGACCGAAGGCCCACTCCCCCGCCGACGGCCGCGCACGCATCCTGCTACCTCCCGACTTCCCCGTCGCTGACAACGGCGTGCCGTTTGACCGGACGCCAATCGCAGCTCAGCGACTCCTGCGCGCTTGCCGAAGGGGGTGGTGGAGCCTGCGCTGATCGCGCCGACAGCTAAGTCAATACCGCCGAGCACCGGCATTCGAGCAGCACGGAATCCTCTTCGCAAAAGAGGATTCGGTGCACAGAGGGAGACTCCCTCAACGGCTCGACGTGGGGAACCGACTGGACCTCGGTCCCCGACATGTCGTTGCGTACTCAGAAAGGTGTTGCCGTGGTGGGCAGCTCCCAGGCTACTGCATACCCTCAGACAGCTCGGCCGCAAGGCCGGCCATTCGCTCCGATTCGTGACGATTCCGTCACCGGATCGGCAGTGAGAATTCGTCGTGTCGCGTCACCTCCTGGATCGCGGCAGCTGCGTGGCGCCGTCATCGCCTCGACTGCAGCCCCATCCAGCCCACGGTTGAACCGCTCACGCGCTGACCCGCCCGGTCTCCAGTCGACGGTGAGGTCTGAACGCCCGCGACCGGTCCCTTCGCCGAGCCGCAGGGTCGCTTCAACCGGCATTCGACTTGAGGGCGCCGTGACCGGTTGCTGTGGGGCGGATCGCCGTCCGTCTGCAGGAGCCTTCGTCGCGAACGATGCGAAGGGGGTGATGCTGCCGCACGAGAGTGCCTGATGGCTGCCTAACCCCATACCCGCACCAGCAGCGGCCAGCTGTTTTCGAGCAGCATCGAACCCCTTCCCGACCGAAGGAATTCGATGTTGAGGGCCCGACCGCCCTCTGAATGCTCATGCGCTGACGAGCCGACTGCTGATGTCCCCTGTGAAAGGACTGCTTTGCACAGCAGATCCCATGGTAAGTCATGCCCTCGTCAGGGTCGGCGAAGCCAGGGAAAGTTCACCGGTTCGTCAACCGTCGAGGCCGCATCCGCCGAGGTCGTCGAGAAGATCGCACGGTTGAACGCTGGCCAAGTCGGCGCGTCATGGGCTTTGCCGCTGGAGGATGGCCTCGCGGCACGAGTTCCGGTGGTCGCGGTGAAGGACTGGCTGCCCCTGGTGGGTCCAGCGCTCGACACCGATGCCGGCCGCGCGCTGGTGGCTCGACACCAGACCAGCGCCCAGGCCGTGTTGAACCACGCGCCCACGGTGGCGTCGTTCGCCGACTCAGCCACCGGCCGCGGAATCACCGCGGCGAATGCCACCATGGCGAGACGCGCGAAATGCTCGCCCGGAACGATGCGGAAGGTGCGCTACGTCCTGCGGGACCTCGGCCTCGCCAAGGACATGCGGACAGGTCGGCGGTTGTCCGGCGTCGAGATTGCCGCTGCCCGAGCCCATCACGGCGGCCACCAGACCAACGCCGCCAGCGTCTGGCACCTGACCGCTCCCCGGCCTGCTCTCTCGTCGACGCCTCCCCGCGAGAAGTCCACGAGAACCGGCCGTGACACACCCAGCGCTTCCCCCGCCGTGCGTGTCGCCGAGGGTCGTGCCCGCGGCCGCAGCGGGCACCTATCTTCCCCTACTGGAGTAGGGGAAGAACGTAACGTAGGTAGAAGTAGTTCTTTTCATCTCTCGTCTCTCGATCGCGAAAAATCACCAACGCGCGCGCGACGCGCGCACGCGAGGACGAAACTTCCCAGGAAAGCGAGATGCAAGCCACGAACGACCGCTGACCCGCGGCCGATGCACCTGCAGAGAGCGGCAGCTGAGGTCGTCCACCACCTGCACGGCATGGACCGCGGCCAGTGGGTCCACATCGGATGCCAACGGTATGTTCGCCACAAGAGCTGGCACATCGGCTGGGTGGCTGAGGCACTGATCGAGGCTGGCATCGACACCACCCGTTTCGACGGCAAGGCCATCGCTGAGCGGTTGACCCGCTACACGATCGAGCGAGGCCTGAATTGGCCTGATCGGATCAGCGCGCCGATCGCCTTCCTGCGTTCCTTGCTGGCGAAGGTGGACTGGACAAACCAGGTCCCAGCCGAGCCTGCATCGGTCAGACGCGCACGCATGACGCCGCTCAGCGCACAGCGCCGGACCAGTTGGGCGCGTCCTGCCGGCGGTGAGATGCACGCCGCTGCGGGCCGTTCAGAAGGCACTAATCGCCTCTACCCGCCATCTGTCACCAGCGTGTCCGAAGACCTCGCCACAGCGGCAACAGACACATGCGTGGCCTGCTCTGCACCCGCCGTTGTCCGCAACGAGCTCCCGCTGCGAACTCCGGTATGCGATCAGTGCTGGAACGCCGACGCGCTGACGCATCCGTCGGATGCGGACTGCCTCGCGCGATCGTGACCGACCGTGGCGAACTTTTGCTCCCAGGGTTCACGGTGGCGTCACCGGATCTGAGCAACTGCGTGCAGCTGTACCCGGCCAGCAGGCCCGCCGCGGGCCCGCTGGTCAGACCGTCAGAAATCCTCGAGCATCTTGCGTCAACGGATTCCGGCCTGCCTATCACCGCCGGTGGTTGCTGGGCCCGCCTGCGGTAGGGAAACCTCGTGGGCATGGAGGAAGTAGTCGAGTCTTCGGTGTTCGAGAAGATCGGTAAGGTCGAACCCGAGCCGATCCGCGAGCATTGGGTGGTCGTCGCCGACAAACGCTATCCACCCAAGCAGGTGTATCAACTGATCACCGGATTGCCGCGCTCGGCGTACACATCGCATCGGGCCCTCGCCGAATTGCGCAAGTTGGGGCTGTCGACGAGCGTCTACACGCCGCTGCGGACCGAAGCTGTCGGAGCGGAGTCCTTCGGCAACGATGGATTGGCCGAGTCGTTCGCGACGCTGTCACGGTTTCTTACCGACCACGACCTGACAGCGCACCTCGCTGCCGCGGAGGCTGCCTTCCATCATGCGGGATCCGCAACGAGCCGTGCGGTGACGATCGAGTATGGCTTCAGCGACGACCTGCTCGACGCAGCACTGGCTGTCCGCGGACATGTCGGGCGCCTCAACGACGTCATTCACGCGACCGTCATCGCGCGCGTGCTACCCGCCATCTTGGACGAAGGCGAGGTCGTCGTTCGACGGCCCTCCCTGGGAGCGGGAAATGATCAGTCGCGACCGTTCGATCTGGAAACGGATCGTCGGATCGCCGAGTTCAAAGTCGCGCAGTGGAAGGGCGCCGACACTATGCGCAAGCGCGGTGTCGTCTCCGATCTGGTTCACTTGGCGCTCGATGAAAGCGGTCGGCGTGCTCAGCTCTTCGTGGTCGGTGCACAGCCAGTGCGGTTTCTCCAGACCTCCACGTCGACGATCGCGTGGGCTCTTGCTCGATCGTCTCCTCACACCAGGGCCCGGTTCGACCAACGGTTCGGACCCGCAACTGATTTCACCGTCGCGGAATTCGTTCGCGTCCACGGCAAGCGCATCGAATTGATCGACTTGGCAACTCTTGTCCCGTCATTGGCACTTCCGCAAGAGCTGATTTGACGACTGCGGTGTACGGATCGGCGGCAAACGGGCCTCGCGCTGCTGCAAGCGGGTTACAACACGAAATACACTGCGCAGCATCGATCGCACAGCGAGGCACAAACAGGGGTATGGTCGGCCCGTCCAGGTCGTCGACCGGGACCCCGCCGAGCCCACCCGCTTCCGGGTCCGTCACATGGGCTGAACGAGCACAGAGGCCCTGGCCGCCCAGCAGGCGGCGGATCTCCTCGTCCGGATATGGGGGCTCCGGCTCGCCTGCTGGATCGCACGCATGAACGCGGACATCGCCGAGTACCGGGTGAGATGCGAACAGAGACTTCGACAGCAGTTCGCCCTGCGGTTCCGCCGCGGAGCAAGGCGACACCGCGGGGAGAGCGCTACGGCAGGGAATGACCGCAGGTCGACTACAGCGGCCCCGCTCGGCAGCATCACAGGTTCACGATCGCGTGCCGAGCCGAACAAGGTGAACCATACGCCAGTAGCTTTCCCTCGCCGCGATGTATAGCCGGTGCGCCTCAGGCCACGCTGCCGTCCAACGTCAACTGCCCATTCGCCGTGGCCCCGGATTCCAGTGCCCGCAGGCCCTTGAATCGGACATGCGTCAGACTTGGCCGCAGTACCAAGCCAGCGGCGGTGGATTCGACGTTGGCGTCGCGGTACACGGTCAGCACCCGCGCCAAGTGCCGCTCGATTGCCTTCTTGAACTTGTACCGTGCCTCCTTGGTGTCCAATTTGCGTGCTGACCCGAACTGAGCGTTCAGCTCGTCCCAGGACACCGTGATTTCATGTCGCAGGTAGGAGAACCGATAGGTCAGCCATGCGTACAAGTCGATGCACCATGCGTTGTCGCCGAACAAGCGCAATGCGCCGAGGTCCAACGGCACAGCGCGGTCCAAAATCTCCTCGTAGAAGTCGGTTGACAACTGCACGACCGCACGGTCGTCGTCTTCGGCGCCCCATAGAAGGACTCGGTGGGCGACCGACAAGTTCTGGGTGAGTACAGCCCGCTCGCCGTCGGCGCGCATGTGCTCGGACCGCACACTGATCTTGGCGTGAAACAACCGTTCTGACTGTGTGCGCAAGCGGGTCAAGCTGCCTGTCGAGCCGCCGGTCGCCTTCACGTCCGGGTTCAACTGCCGGAAAAACTCCACCACACCGTCGCCAAGGACGAGCGTCGGGGACTTCGTGCGCTTGGCTTCGGTAATCAGCCAGAACATCAGCTGCCGCGGGATGACGCCGGATGGGTAGCCAAGCGAGCGGGGCTTACCTGTTCCTGGGTCGTCTGTGTATCCAGGTTGGACCGTGAGCAGGAGATTGCCGTTTCGGCGCTGCCACACCGGCACGTCGCCGGGATTCCGGTATGGGAGGCACACCTGTGCCAAAAATCCAGTTGTAAACGCCAACTCCTGGGCTGCGGACTCTGCCAGCGCCTCGGCAGCGCGCGCCAGCGCCAGCTCATCACGTTTCGGGCGCGCCATGGCATGACACTATGCCAGCGACGACCGCTTCGAGTTACCGTCGACACGCCGCCGCGCATTAGAGGGGTCACCGCGCACCGACCAGGACCCTGTCCTCGGCTGACATGGGAGTCAGGAACTTGCGGCCCAGAGCTGGGAGAATTCACCGACGGTTTCTTGGTGTCCGCGGGAGGTGCATGACGAGTACCACTCGTTCGGATGCGGAACTATCAATTGTCAGGTTGAAGTCGAGTCGCTGGTATTGCCCGACTCAGTCGATCTGGTCCAGATCTGGATCGCTGACCTATGCCGGACCAGATCGGTTGAGTCGGAGCGACAGCTTCCGTACCTTGGTCAACCTGGGCCGCGCGGAACCTCGGGCCTCTCGATCGGCGCCTAAAGTTCCCGAGTCAGATCCATCGGGCTCGACCCGCAAAGATTGAGCAGCAGACCAGTGAATGAGCCAGGCCGGAACGAGGCGACCGATGCCTTGCGCTGACTTCGGGACGCATTAGAGGGGTCACCACGCCCAACTATGAGGCGCGGGGCAAGTGTCTCGGGAGTTGATGCGATCAACTGCTCACTTATGGCCGCCTCCCAGTGGGATAGACCGCCCGTTCTAGCGATGGCCACTAGGCCCCAGGCATGCAGTTGCTGAACCGCTGGCGAGTTTTCCACGAGACCTTGCCCCGTAGCGAGCCAGGAACAAGTGACCGGTGCAGCGCATTACAAGGGTCACCGACCAACGCATTACAAGGGTCACCGAAGGAGGCTGCTGGCTAGTCAAAACTGTCGTTTGACTACGTAGACCGAGTCGAGTGCAGCCTCCGCCTCTACGCCAGTGGTAGCTGCTGGGAGGGCGACATCCAGGCCGCTAGCAGGCAGCATCGGAGCCGGCGGCCGCAGTGGCCGGTGAGTGGCTGTATCGCTGAAGGCGGCAACGGTGAAAGTGCACAGGGCAGGAAAAGGTGATCATTGAAGACCAGGTCGACTGCAGACGTAGAGGAAGGGCGTCGACTGCCCTGCCCAGAGAGGCTGCTGCCTCTCTGTCAGTCGGCCGGCGGAAGCCATCCAACTGGGTATCAACTTACCCCCGACCGTCGATTCTGCTCGTGGGGTTATCGAGCCAACGCCGCAGCGGAGGGCACAACTACCGCCAGGCTGGAGAGGATTATGGTGATCCCGTCTGTGGCGGCGCTTTTGGTGACCCTACCAATGCGCATCGCGCGACGCGAGACGGTCTGAGCTCAGGTCCTGCGTCAACGCAGTCGGCGAGGACTCGGTGGCTGTGGCCGCCTAGAGGAGATATCCGGTCTGTGGTCGATGCAATCTGACCAAACTCTGGGTCACGAGCGCTCGACTGATTAGTCGAAGCGATCAAGACCTGGACGGTGAGTGCACGGACTTGGTCGTGATAGCCGTCGAGATGGCTCCGGATCTCGACGGCTGCCCGATGCCCAGGAGAGCGCCAAGAACCCGGGGGGCAACGGCTGTCGCTCGCGGTTGCTGGTAGCGCGGGTCTGTCTCCAGACCCAGATCCCTGTTCGACTGCGTGCTGGTGAATTGCACTCTTGTGATTTCCACAGCCGCAGCGAGCCTACTACAGGTGATTCTCATACAGGGAAAGAACTACAGGCAGCCTTCAAAAATAGGCTTTGACCTGCGCTTTCAGCGTGTCGTAGTGACCCTTTTAATGCGCAATGGTGACCTCTTTAATGCGGCGCTTCCTGCAGAAACGGCATTACAGTGGTGACCTCTCTAATTTGTGGATAACTCATCGGCACAGCAGGTTATCCACATGCGCACAGCGCCTGAGCCGACGGAGAAACTGGGAGTTCTCTGCGCATTTCAGGGGTCACCCCGCCCGGCTTGATCGCGCATTACTTGGGTCACCAGCTCGGCCTGGGGGACGCATTACTTGGGTCACCCACCTCGTTCGGGGGCGCATTAGAGGGATCACCAGAGTCGTCTGATCGGCGCATTAGAGGAGTCACTGAGGGGCGCAGCCGGCCGAGGGATCCGGCACGATGACAGTGCGGGCCCTCAGTAGGGGCCGCGGCGTGGGCGGTACTGTTCCGTCGCAATGAATCTGGCCAATGGCCGGCGCTCCGACCTGAGGTTGGCCAGTTCCGTTGAGACATGTGATCTGCGAGCGGCGCAATGATCTGGCCAACGGGGGAAAACATGCGCCGTGCGGGCCGGTGCGTCGACCAGCTGATTCGCCAGACTGGGTGAGCCAGTGGCAAGAACTGCTGAGCCGCTGGTCTGGTCGGCTGAGTCTCGGCCAGGACTACCGAGCCGGACAGGTACGTCCGGCGGATCGGCATCAGCAGGTGCAGCACATTAGAGGGGCCACTGCGGGCCCCTCCGCCCAGGAATGGGGTCATGCCTCGGGCATGAACATGCGAGCGTCGCATGCCGCTTCCTCCGGATCTCGCTCGATACGCGGACAGATTTGTGCATGGGAGGATTGAAATCCCTACGGTGACCGCACTTATGCGCGCCCCTGGACCGACGGGCCGCACCCCCTCTACCCACCATTGGTCAGCGACGTCTCGGCCGCGACCTCGGATGGTCGCGCAAATCGCTTCGCGCTTCCGCAGGTATCCGGCGGCGGCGCAACATGCGCCCGCCCACATCAACTCTCACCTACAGTCGTCAGGTCACGGTCACACAACAGACCTTACGGTCCATCCACCCCGAGGACACGCACCCATGCCTGCAACGACCTTGCCCGAGGAGTTGCGCGCCGACATGGAAACGTTGTGGCGCTACAGCCAGATGGACCACCCGGTACGCCCCCGTCGACGTCGGCCTCGGCGGACAAAACCCGGGCGTAGCCACCTACGCCGCGCACCTCTTCCACCGAGGCATGTTTTCCTCTGATCGTGTTCACCGGCGCGAACGTACCGACCACTGTCGAACGTTTTCCCCGCGGTGAAGCTGTGCACTTCCGCGAGCACGCCCTCCGTCTCGGTGTCCCCGACTCGGCGATTCTGGTCGAACCCGCGGCGAAGCACACACCCGACAACATCGGGTTCACCCGCGCGCTCCCGGCCGACCGCGAGAGAGCGAGCGTCGACTCCGCGCCGAATTGTGCATCGAGACATTGAAACCGGACCCCGATGCAACTCCATCTACTTGCAGCCCAGGTCAGAGCGGGTGCATCGGCTAGCAGCCACGTAGAGCGACGATTCGAGTCTTCCGAAGGTTATGACGGCAGAACGGCCAGTGAGTCGCTGTGTGGGCCCGCTAGGGCCCAAATCCGGGTCTTTCACCCAAATTGGGGGGGTGTAGGTGGTGCCCAGTTGGGCCTACAACGGTGCTGGTCGGCAACCCGGGCGCAAACTGTGGCAAGGCAGGCACCGGCCTACGGCTCATCAGCTTTCGCCGGGCACATCCCGTGCTGTCTGGCCGCGTAGTTTCCTCTCCCGGCGGCTTGCGTTGTGGGGTGTGGCCCGCCGCGTCGGCCCGACTCATCGACCGCCGTAAGCACTCTGGCGCCAGCCACTGTACTCGCGGACATGATTCAAAGTCGCTCCGTTGGACAAGTCCGCCAAATCACTCGGCTACACCAACACTGCGGTGTGGTTGAAGCTCACCTCAAATGAAGCGGGAAGGCGAGTCAATGGTTGGCGGAGTGGCCCCCATCACCGAACTCAAGACCCCATGGAAACCATCCACGACAAGGCGAAAATTTCGATCCTCGCGCATTGCCACTTGCTGTGCACTGTCGCAACCCCGCACAGGAGCGCGCGAGAGCGGTCCGCGGTTAACTGCAGTGGTCAATCCTGCCCGCGGGGCACCGACCGACCGCAAGTAGCTGCACTCACTAATTTGGCTCCTCGCGATTGATCCGGTTGCCTCATGGGAACGAAGCAACATGGCGAGACCCGGGTTGGTTCACACACCGCATGCGTGGCGTGACTGCGAAGCCGCGGCCCCTGGGCAAGCAAGTATCCAAAGCCAGGTTCGACTCTCGAATCGGTTGAGACGAGGCTTGCTGGGAGTGTCGCGCGACGCCCTGAGAATTGAAGGATCGAGTTTCAGCCAGAGATTCCGCACCGCCCGGAAGGGCCGAGCTGTCTCGTCAGCAGTCTGAGATCCATCTCGGATCAGTTGCCGCCTAGTTCGCCCTCTGCAGGATCCCTGCCGACCCAATTGTCGGCCCGTTCTACGTGGCCCCCGTCGAAGATGGAGCAGAGGGCTGCATAGAGTGTCACGCGCACCACAGCGGCAGAGCCGCATGTGTGCTCCCGCATGCACTTTGCCCGAGCCGCAGTCCAGGTGCCGACGATCTTTCCTGCGCCCGTCCATGCTAGGTCCACAACGTGACTGTCCTTCCGGGACCACAGCGAACTTCACTGGATAGACTGCACACTTCTCGTAGGATCACACCACGAAGGCTCGGCCCGATCGAGCCGATCATCGCACTGCGGCGGACACCGAAGGAGGAGCCGGACATGGCTGGCGTACAGCTCCACTCGCCTCGCGAGTCGATGCTTCATGCGCCGAGCTGCCGGGGATTCTCAGCGGACTCGCTGTCCTGCGTCGCACAAGTTGAAAGATTAGTGCCGACCGCTTCTGTGCAGTACGCATGGAGCATTCGGCTTTGCCCCTTGATCAGGATCTTTGATGGAGAGGTGGCGCATGTCGTCACTAAAGTCGTACCTACGACCATGCATACGACATTAGATGCGACTGTAGGTACGACACTAGAGACACTCGAACCTTTGACCTCTCAGATACCCCATCTACACAGTGACATCAAGACCCATGCGGTAGCTCTCTCTTGGGTCATGTACTCGATGGGTCAAAAGGCTCGTCTCAACGTCCTTTGTTGGCCTTTTCTGACGCCTACATACGAGGGCATCGAAATTATCTGTCATGTGATCTTCCAGAAAGCCGGTTCAAAACCCTCTGATCTGGTCTATTTCATTCCCTGTTCGATGAGCAACCTTATCGCCCGGTACAAGGTTTGCGAACAAACCCGCTTACTGATCTGTCCAGACCCTACATCAAATGCCAAAATATTGGTACATTGGATGGCCTTCGATACGAAGATCTGCCTGGCCCTTGACACTACTCTGCATAAGGTCGATAAGAAGAGCGAGCCCAGGGTGCTCCCTGCCGTCAACGTACTGGCAGCACAAGGCACCCCTCATCTACCGGTAGAAACGATCATCTACTGGGTCGAAATGATGGTTTGTCTTAAGCCCAGAGAAACAGTCATGCGTTGCACCCTGTTATGCACTCAATGGAGGGCCTACTTAAAGCCGCATTCAGCGACCAGTGAAAGGGTCAATACGCGGTTCATGTGGAACAGCAGTCCTTTGGCCGTCTACTGCATCAGACGAGTGATACTTGTAACCACCCTGGGCGAGGGGACACCTTGGCCGACTGTGACGATCGCTGAAATGACACGCAACGACGCCAGAACTTCGATCACCTTGAAAACCGTTCTATCGCCCATCCTGCCTGCCGATTTGGGGGGCATTGAAGCGATGGCCCTAACTGTCAGTAGGAGGCTCGACGCAGCACCATCATTTCTGCCCTTGGGTACGGCAACTTGGCGAGTCTTTGAATGGGAGCGCGATAGCGTCTTTTATACGGGCGATGCGATCACCGAGCGAATGGTGGATCGGACGGCCTTCACTGCGACCAAAGCCTGGGTGGGTGCATGGGGCGAGTAGAAGACGAGTGACAAGGTCGTCTGGAACGGCCTCTGGCGTGGCTTATGATAGGTCATTGATGAGCTAGGATGCATGACAGTCTGCATTGGGAGCATCATGCGCATATGAGCTGCCACGACATGTGCGCGCTGGGGTGGTTGGATCCATGCCCATAGTGAGGTAGCGTCCCTGGGCGTGACAGCTCGAGGGTTGCCCGGCGGTATCCACGCCGTGATACGAACGATTCTGGTGGCGAACCGGAAGGGGGGCGTAGGGAAGTCGACGATCGTGGCCGCGATCGCCGTGTTGGTCGCCATGGCAGGAAAACGGGTTCTCGTGATAGACGCCGACCCTCAAGGCAACTGCACCCGACGTGATCTCGGCGTCAAGAACGGCGACAACGGTAAGTCGTTGGCGATGGCGATTCAGTATGGCTCTGCGCTGGAGCCTGTTCGTGACGTTCGTCCAGGCCTCGACGTTATCGCTGGGGGAGCGCTTCTTTCGATGGCGACCACCATCATCACCAACAGTGGCGACCACGGCATTGACCCAGCGGCCAACCTGTCCACCTCACTGACCGAACTGGTCGACACAGAGGGGTACGACCTCGTTCTGATCGATTCAGCGCCCGGAGAGCTGCAACTGCTTGATGTTCTGCTGGAGATCGCGACATGGCTCATCGTCCCTACCAAAGAGGATGAGGCCGGGCTGGATGGTGCTGAGGAGCTCGCCAAAAGATACCTGCGGGCTCGAAGGCGCGGGGCCGTAGTCGAGCTGATGGGGATGGTGCTTTTCGACTGCGATCCCCGAGCGACAAGGCGCAATGAGGCCACATTTAAGACCGTGCACGAGCTTCTGGAAGGGACTGGCATCGAGCCGTTCAGAAGCACGATTCGGCACGATAAGGCCACCTCGGTTGATGCCCGGAAGCTGCACTTGACTCCGAGTGAACTCCTCAACTTCAGTCCCAAACGCAAGGCGGAGCTCGTAGTAGAGGCTGATGGGGTGCCCGACGTGGAGACCGAGGATGACGATGAGCCCAAAAGGATGTGGTCAAGAAACCCCGGCCCTCTGGCTTCAGATCACAAGCAGTTAACTCGAGAGGTCGTCGGGCGCTTGGCGGCCGGCGAGCGCGCGAAGGAGGACGCATAGATGGGTAGACGAGGTGGATTCGCCGACACGAGTGAAGGTTCTGACGACCTCAGCGATATCGGCGATATGCTGGGCGCAACCCCCAAACCTGTCTCGACGAAGCCTGCGCCAACAGCCGAGTCGGCCACGCCACATGCACGCGAAGCGGAGGAGGTCGACGTCGGCCTCGGCATCGACCAGGAGACGACCGAAGCTGACGACGACCGGAGTATCGGTTCAATTACGCAGAAAAAGCCGAAGCGGCCCAGGTCGGTTGCAGCTGACGGCGCAGCTGGCAACAAACGGAGCAGGGCCGCGACGAGAGCCAAGGCCTCGGCGCCATCCACGCCAGAAGCGCACGTCGATCCGGTTGTGGCAAAAGCCATCCGTCGGGTTACTCACGCGGAGAAGGAACGTCGAGGTGAGGGGCGAAGCTACGGCGAAGTGGTCCTGGACGCCATCGAAGAGCACGTGGATGCAATCGAGAGCTACTTCACAGCTCAAGAGAACCAATCCGGATCCGAGGGCAAGGGTAGGAGGCTGTTCAAGCGAGTCGACACTTCTCGACCTCGCCGTCGACGGCATTCAGTTGCGCCGGTCAAGATTCCATTGAGCGGGATCATCGATGAAGACGTCCAGCGCCTCGATGAACTTGCGATCGACTGCGGTGCTGGTAGCCGCAGCGCACTCGTCGACCAGGCACTGAAATTCGAACTGGCCGACACAATCGAGGAGATTTTGCGCGAGGAGGCCGCCGAGGCTGCATCAGCGTTCGGGGCAGTTGAACAGGACACCGGCAACACCGCACAAGCCGCTGCGGTGTGATCTCCTATTGGTGAGTCGCCTACCCTGCTAGACCAAGCCGCTATCGGAAGATCTGAAGCGTCGCGCCTGGCAGGGTAGGGGCAAGCGGCCAAGCGTTCTGCCTGTCGCATGAACCAGCCTATTGCTCTCATGATGCTGGTTACGCATCGTCCTCACTGGTTGCCGGCATCGATGTCTAGAGTGATAACCGCCGCGTACACAGGTGCCTGGCTGGGTGCCCTCGGCCTGAGGTGAGCCCCCGATGCCCAGCTCCGGCAGCAATTCCGACTTGACGTGGGGGATCGCTTTTCCGTCCGCTGCAATGGTGTGCAGCTACCCGTGAGCAGCAGCCGATGGATGTCGGCCACCTGCGCGTATTGCCGAGGACGTACTTGGGGTAGCAACCGATATCGGTACTTCCAGGCATGTGCCACCGGCGGCCTGCTCCGGCGCTGAGGTCCCAGCACGGGGTGACCGGTAGATCTCCATGCGGCGAGTGTCGACATGGAGGGGGACAGCTACGGTCCACGCGACACGGATTCGTCGGAGACCCAGCTTCGGAGTTTTTTGGAGTCAGCGCAGTCTGCCGCCAATCCGCTTCAGATAGGTTTCGACCTCTTCCCTGTGCCAGAGAAAGGTTGATCCCTCCGTACGGTGTGGGCGCGGAGCGTCTGGGGTTGTCCGGCAGTGACGATGCCATTGATACACGTCGTCGCACCCGGCAGCATCAGCGCAGGCACGCGCCGTCCATTCATGTGATCCGAGCTTGTCGGCTGTGACTCGTTTCGGCAGACGGTTACCTCGGTCGGGCCTTCGCTGCTTCCATTCCTCGACCTGTTGGGCTCGATACCAGACCCATCGGCGGAACTCGGACGGAATGAGGTGCTCTGTCTCCTGTGGGGACAGTGGATCGGGTGGGGGATTGCTCAGGGTCGGGGATACCATCGCGCGGCGAAATGCGCCGACCGACATGTCAGCTGCGGCTGCGGCCTGGAATGCGGTCATGAAGCCATGCTTTGCACCCCATTCCTCCGCCTTGTGCCTCGACTGTGCCGCGCCTACTGCCTGTGCTGCTGTTTTCCGCCACAGGAGTTGGCCATCCTGGATCACCGGTTGCACCGTGGGATCCTTGGACCTTCTGACCGCCGACCGGAACGCGGGCGCGCTGATGTGCTTGCCTGCCGTCTGCGATGCCACCTGGGCCGCCTCAGCGGCGGTGAGTGTCGCAGCCTCAGCGTCAACGTTCGTCACCCGAGCATTATCACGCATATGACGTTTTACTTTGCACTGTAGTTGTTTCCTGCTCGCGACGATCATGGCGAATGCTGTACGGTGGCGAGGAATTGAGGTTTGTACATCCACCTGAGGGGAGGCGACATGATGTGGGTGGTAAATCTGTGGATCCTCGGGATCCTAGTGTTCGCGGGGGTGTCCGGGCTGCTGGCCGGCAGCGTGACTCACGGCTTGAAGGCGCTCGGTAGAGGCGTGATGTGGCCGGCCATCATCGCAGCACTCGTCATCCGCTCAGCCGTGCGGTCCGTGTAGCGGATCATCGGCCAGGAAATTCGACAGCCTGGGTGTGAGCGCACAGAGAATGGTGCGCTCACACCCAGGCTGTCTGTCTTCCAACTCCCACACGCTGTGTGTTCGGCGGTATTTCGGTCGAATTCCGTGGATATGGTCGGGCACTGACTTGCCGTGACAATCCGGATCGGACCGTCACGGGCGTGGTGCTCGAAGGGGTTGGTCCGTGGAAGAGGTTGATTCTGGTGAACGGTATGGAACCGATGAGCGCGGTCCCGGGCAGCAGTCGACCGATCAGCGACCGGGAGGCCAGCATCGACTCGAATCCGGTGGCGGTGCTGGTGGAGGCCGACACCGCCGCCGCGACGCAGGCACGGGATCCGCAGCGGTGGCGCCGATGCCACGTGATGGACAATCCGCTGGCGGCCGACATCGTCGCCAGAGTGTGGGGCAGAGCCGCGGAGTTGACCTGGCAGGTCTTGGCGACCGCACGGATCGCGCAATGCCTGGAAGACGGGGAGCCGACACCGAAGACCTCAGCCGATCCGCTGGCAGCTGGCCTGCAAGCGCAGATCGACCAGGAGTGGCAGGCCCGCAACCAGGTGATCTCAACGACCTGATCTACCGGTGGGCACGCACCGTCCACGACCTGGAGGTCATTCGCGGTAGCGGCCATACGCTCATGGCGTCGATCGCCTCGACGGAATCGGCGTGTACCGACGCCGAAACAAGCGGTGCGACCGAGCAATCGACTCGACTGCGTGCGGTCCTGGGGCGGTTGAACTCCGACTTCACGCAGCAGCGCAGCCGCTGGAGTCAGCTCCACACCGAGCTGCAAACCCTTGAGGAGCAGCTGCGGTCCGCAGGCACTGATCCCGAACACCTCAACCAAAAGCTGGTGCTGCGAGCGGGGAAACAGGACTCCACCGAATTCACACGCTCCGCACGTGACCAGCTGCGCCTCAACCTTCTGCACCGCAGTGCGCCGGCCACGGAGTGGGTGCGCGGCCGCTCGGCCGCCGTGCTCGGTGACGCCGTGGGCACAGGCTTCGCCGACGCACCGGATCTGGCGCCGATCACCGCCATCGTCGAGGACGGTGCAGCACCCGGCAGCTACCGGGTGAGCACCGACATCGACCTCGCGCTGCACGACATCGCCCAGCGCCGGCGCGCCGGCACCGACGCGGAGGATCCCGACCTCGCCGCGCGGGTGCGCGAGATCGTGCACGCGGCGCGGTCCAACCCGCAGTTGGTGCCGCCTCGGAAACTGGTGCGGCTCGAACGCGTCGCATCGGCGTTGCTGGCTGGTGAGCCCGTCGAACTTGTAGAGGAGGTCAACGGCTCACCGGTGGTGCTCAGCAGCATCGTCGATGTCGTCGCCGACGAACCGACCTACCAGTGGTGGCTGAGTACCCGCACACCGCCAGCGCGTCCGACACCTACGACATCACCGCATGCCGACGATGCCGCGGCCGAGGCCGCTGACGCCGCCTCTGTCGTCGATGATGAACAACACCTGCCCGCGCCGCTTGGCCAGCCGCGGCGCCGTGAGCGGCTGACCGGGCCCATCCAGAATGCGCAGCCCCACGCCGTCTCCCCACAGCCCGGGCCGGAGGTGTCCGACGAAGTGCGTCGCGCCTCCATACTCGACCATGTCGCCGCGAGCGTGGTCACCAACCCGGCGCTGACCAGGAGCGCGGTCCACCAGGAGCGTACGCAGTCGCTGAGCAGGGCAGCGGCCATAGCCGAGTCCCTGATCCTCGGGCGTCTCAACGCCATCCAAGCGTCTCAGTTCGGTGACACCGCTGACGATGCACAGTTGCAGCGCGTCGTCAGCGCGTTGCTCGCCGACCCGACCCGTCTATCGTGGCTCGCCCGCGAAGTCGCCGAGCAGGCGCGGCGCTCACTCTCGCGCAACAGCCCACAATCACAGCTGGTTGGCGAGCTGGCCGACAGCATCGCAGAAGCCGCGGGCCTCGGCGCGTCCGCCGAAGCGGTGCAGGCGGTCCTCGACGCGGCGGCACCACTGCACGAGCTGACCGATGACGCCCAGCAGTCTGTCGTGCAGCAAGCCCTTGAGACCGTGCACGCCGCCACGAGTCAGGACTTCCACGAAATCGGGTACGTGGCATTCAATCCTGACACCGCGGGCGAACCGCCAGAGCCCGAATCGAACCCTGTGGTCGCCGACGCGGTCGCCGAGTGCGGAGATACCGCAGCCAGTGACGCGATCCGCCAGGAATTCCTCGACGGCTGGTGGGATGCACATGACGATGCAGAGCAATCCACCGAGTCACCGCTGGACTATGACGTCGACTCCCTCACCGAGCCTGCCGTGGATGCCGTCGCTGGGGTAGACCACGATATCGCCGAGGAAATCCCCGAGATTCACGGCGGGCCAGCGCACGAAATCACCGCACCTCGCCCGACTGCCCCGGTATCAAATCTCCCTGCTGTCACCGCCGACAACGAACCGCCGCACAACAGCAGCAGCGTGCCGCGCCCGCTGAGGCTGCCTCAAGCACTGACGATCACCTGGAGCCAGGATCTGCGGGGAGGTCACGGTTTCCGTCATCTCGCGGTGGATGACGAGGGCCAGCAGTACGCGTTCACCATCCACGACAAATCTCTTCCCGACGGATCGCGCGTCATCCTGGCTCAGGGCCGAGAACTCCACCGCACCCGTGACATCCGCAGCGGGTCCACGATCCATATCCAGGCGCCTGTCGTCCACGCCGTGGAAGGCGACAGCGCTGCGGCCCGGCCGCAGCCGCCGAAGTCGGGAGCGGCAATTGTTGTGGCGGCTCAGCGAGCTCAGTGGGATGTGCTCGATGAGCAGGCTCGCTACGCGGTCGACGGTCTGTACCAATTGCGCCTGGCCGGCTCGACCGCAGATGGCGGGTACGAAGCGCAGCTGTACTGGGAACTCACCGACAGCGGCAAGTACGTCTACCAGAGGACCCGATCGCGACTGCAGACTCCCCGCGGCCCAGTTCCCGGGCCGTCGATAGGGCAGATCACCGACCTCCTCGAGAGCGTGACGACGGTCCAGAGCCGACCCGACGTCGAGCCGGCCGCGGCGGAACCCGTCGCGGCGAACCGCGGCGAGGCCACGCCAGAACTGACCAGCGGCGAGACGATCTCTACTGCGGCGGCACCGTCCGACATCATCGATCACACTGATCCGCGCCCAGAGGCGTCCTCCGCTGCCAGCGAACCTGCCACCGCAGCGACCGACATCAACCCCCAGCAGGTCGATGCCCAGACCGGAGGACAGGGCACGCCAACGGCCGCTGGGCACGCGTATCGGGAATCCGCGGCGTCGGACACCGGGTTCGTACACGCGCACGTGTGGCGACCGATGCTGTATCCACCACCGCCACTGGTCCCCGATGATCTCGATGAGGCCCGCACCGTTGCCGACCGAGCGCGCAGTAGCGGGTGGTCGGTGGCTGGACGGTTCCTGCCAGGCGTTCGCGGGGGTGTCGCGTTCGAACTGGTGATCTCCGGTCAGCCCGCGCACCAGATCGAAGACATCCGGTTGCGGTGGCAGCGCCGCGGCGAGTCCTGGGCGTTTGATGACCAGCAGTCTTCGGCCACTCCACACCGCGCCGATCTGGTCACTATCGGCCGTCTTGTCGGCACGCAAGTTCCGCAGGTGCAGGAGACTGCGGCTGCGGTGCTGGACGAGGTGGTCACCGCCGCGCTCACCGCGGCGCCGCCGCGGGCGGCAGTCGAGGAGGCGTATACCCGCTACCGTGACCGTGCCGTCGAACCGATCACCGACGCCATCGGTTCGACGCTCGAAGCGATCATTCTCGACAGCCAACCGCGCGGCGCCCACCCGGACCCACAGCGGTGCGCGGCAGCCGAATCGGTACGTGACAATCATCTCGCGCGACGCGCTCTGACTGCCGCGATCGTCGACCGCGCATGGATCGGCGCCGACTTCACCATCGCCGACCGTGCCGAAATACGGTGCACAGTAGAGGATCACGCCCACACCTACGCCCAGCAGCACCTGCGGTTCTCAGACGACGAGATCGTCCGCTACACCACCGATCATCTGGATCATCTGTTCCCGGACCTGGGACGCACCCAGGTGTGGAGGGCGGTGAAGGCGGAAATCGTTCGCCGCGACGAAGTCCTCGCCAGTACCCCCGCTCAGCGCGCCGCCCGTCTCGCCGCCCGCACCGCGACCGCGGCCGGTCTGCGTGAACAGGCGGAAGCCCTCCTCATCGCCGACGACCCCCAGCCAGCGCGCCGACTGCTGGCCGCGGCCGAGCACCTCGCCCCGCGCGACCCGCAGGCGAGGACACTCGCGCAGGTCATCGACGACCACTACCTGGTGCAGGCCGAGCCGCAGCGGCTGTGGCCGAACCAGATGATGCTCGACCGGGACGCGGAGTACGCGGAGATCCCTACGACCGCAGGCCAACTGATGTACCTGATGCGGGGCACCCGGTGGACGCGGGAACGCATCGACGATCCCGCACACGCCGAGGTGATCGTGCTCCGTCACCACGATCCCGACACCGGCGCCCGCCACCACCTGCGCCTGGTGTGGGACGCCAGCGACGACGGGATCGTGTACAACTCGGATGCCTCCAGAGGCAGCGTCATCAAGGCGTCGGTATCGTCCCGCTCCGGACGCATCTCGCTGGCCACCGTGCGGCGCATGATCCTCAGAGCCGCCGGTGCGCCGGTGCCATCGACCCTGCCATACCGTCCAACCACCGGCCCCTCGGCGTTGTCCGGGGACCAACGGATGCTGCTGTGGCTGATCAGCGATCACTCCGCGGTCTGGAAGCTCACCGAAGCGCTCGCCGACCCCGGGTACGCGACAGCCCAGTTGTTCGACGGCCGATCATTCGGGCCTGTCCGGCCCGGGGTAGTCGAACATCGGCACCCGGAATGGGCGAGGCAACCTCTGGGCTACGACATCTACGGCGACAACGAGGGTGTCCTCCAGTTGTCCAGCCGTCGCGAGGGCAAGCCTGCGTCCGGCACGCAAGCGCTGATCACCATCACACGCGAGCAGTTCGAGCAGTTCGCTGAAACGTTGGCCAGCGCAACCCGTGACGCCTTGGGGCACCGTGACAGCGTCAGCGCCCGTGAAGACATCCTGCGCGAACTGCTGGGCATCAACGAACTGCTGGACGCAGCTACCGACGACACCGCACTTGCACTGTCGCCTGAACACCTACACACCACGCCCATACCCTCTGCCGGTTCGCAGACGCAACCAAGCCCTGCCGAGCCGGCACCGGAGGTCGATGCCAGCGCTCTGCCGACCGTCAGCGACCACTACCCGCTGCTGTACGCGGCGGCGAACCACCTGATCCACGCGACGGTCAGTGCTGGCACGTATCTGATCGGGCCCGCCGACGGCGCAGCGACAGCCGTCGCCGACCACACCGCTATCGAGCACCTGCGCCGGGCAGGGTTCCTGGACGTCAATCCGGCCACGAGACAGGTGATCTGCAGTGAGGCCGGCGCGCGGCGCCGCGACGCTTTGCGCCGCAGCCATCACAGCGAACCTCCTGTCGGCGCGTGGGTTCTCGACCTCGGCACCGGACACGCGGGCGTGGTTTGCGATCTTCTCGCGCTCACCGAGACCCAGCAGTGGGCGGAAGTCGTTGTAGCTGACCACGAGACACACAGCGGCCCAGTCCTCACGGTCGAACCGGCGGATCTGACCGTTCTTGACCGTGCGCCGGTCACCGCGGCCGCCGCAGCGGAGCTCTACCGCACCGCCACCAGCGCCCACGATGCGACCGCAGCGGTTGCCCCTGTGTCGCAGCGCGACAGCGATCAGTCCGCTGCTGCGACTGCAGCCTCCCACCGAGAGCCGCCCGCGGCAAACGTCGGCGCCGCCGAGGCACCCATATCATCGACGGCCGCCGTCGTGGCGGGCGAGGAGGCCGATGCGCCGGCTGTGGCGGTGTTGAGCGAGGATCAGCGTCTGCTGCTGTACGTGCTGCACCTGAACTGCGCGGGACATCCCACTCGATCGCTCGCTGCGGCGTTGGGCACCAACTCCGGCAACGTGACCTTGCGCAACCTGTTCTCGTCCTCTACCCACAGTGTGCAGTTCGCCGGTGGGGCTTTCCCTGACATCGTCAACATCCGCCCCGCGTGGCGAGGGGTGGTCTTCCACTGCGAAGGAGACAAGGTCAGGATCGTCGTCCCTGGGGCCACGCGACGACGAGAAGATGCCGTCACAATCAGCGTCACCCGCCCTGATCTTGTCCGATTCGCCGAGTCGCTGGCCCCCCATATCCGCGAACAACTCGCCAACTATCGCTCGCTGTCGGACACAGAACTGGACGAGTTCCTGCACGACGTCCTCGGCATCCACCACATACAGCCCACCACGCATCCGTGGGACGAGCAGGAACTTGGCACGAGCCCCGG
>NZ_BAFS01000463.1 GCF_000308415.1 Nocardia asiatica NBRC 100129
CGATCAGCTGTCCGCGTTCGCTGCCGAGGTGACCCGCGTCGCCCGTGAAGTCGGCTCGGAGGGCCGGTTGGGCGGGCAGGCCGAGGTCGAAGGCGTCTCGGGCACGTGGAAGCGGCTGACCGAGAACGTCAACGAGCTGGCGGGCAACCTGACCCGCCAGGTGCGCGCGATCGCGGCGGTCACCAGCGCCGTGGCCGAGGGCGACCTGACCCGCTCGATCACCGTGGAGGCTTCCGGCGAGGTCGCGGAGCTGAAGGACAACATCAACGCGATGGTGGAGTCGCTGCGCGAGACCACCATGGCCAATCAGGACCAGGACTGGCTGAAGACCAATCTGGCCAGGATCTCCGGTCTCATGCAGGGGCAGCGAGACCTGCACGTGGTGGCCGGGCTGATCATGGACGAGCTGGCGCCGTTGGTTTCCGCGCAGTTCGGCGCGTTCTACCTCGCCGACGACAGCGAGGAACAGCCGGAACTGCGACTGATCAGTTCCTACGGCAGCCCGCAGCAGCCGGGCAGCCCGCCGCGGTTCGCTTTCGGCCAATCCCTGGTCGGCCAGGCGGCCCGCAGCCGCCGCACGATCGACGTGGAGAACGTGCCCGGCGACTATGTCACCATCTCCTCCGGGCTGGGACAGACCGCGCCGGTCAACCTGCTCATGTTGCCGATCGTGGTGGAGGACCAGGTCCTCGGCGTGATCGAACTGGCCACCCTGCACCGCTTCACCCGAATTCACCGGGACTTCCTCGACCAGCTGATGGAGACGGTGGGCGTCAACGTCAACACGATCATCGCCAACGCCCGCACCGACGAGCTGCTGGTCGAATCACAGCGCTTGACCACCGAACTGCAAGCCCGTTCGGAGGAGTTGCAGGTACAGCAGGAAGAACTCCAGCGCTCCAACGCCGAGCTGGAGGACAAGGCGGCTCTGCTGGCCATGCAGAACCGCGACATCGAGGCGAAGAATCTGCAGATCGAGCAGGCCAGGCAGGAACTGGAGACCCGCGCCAAGGAACTCGCGCTCGCCTCGAAGTACAAGTCGGAATTCCTGGCCAACATGAGCCACGAGCTGCGCACCCCGCTGAACAGTCTGCTGATCCTCGCGCAGCTGCTGGCCCAGAACCCGAGCCGCAATCTCACCCCGAAGCAGGTCGAGTACGCGGGCATCATCCACTCGGCGGGTTCGGACCTGCTCCAGCTGATCAACGACATCCTCGACCTGTCCAAGGTGGAGGCGGGCAAGATGGACCTCACGCCGGAGCGGGTGCTGTTGCGTCAGCTGCTGGACTACGTCGAGGCCACTTTCCGGCCGATGACCACTCAGAAGAGTCTCCGCTTCCATGTCACGACCGCGCCGGGCCTGCCGTTGGACCTGCTCACCGACGACTCGCGGCTGCGGCAGGTGCTACGGAACCTGCTGTCCAATGCCGTCAAGTTCACCGAGACCGGATCGGTGCAGCTACGGATCGAACCGGCGGAGGCGAGCGAGCTGCCCGCCGCCGTGCGCCAGCACGGCCCTGCCGTCGCGTTCCGGGTGATCGACACCGGTATCGGCATCGCCGAACACCAGCTGGAGTCGATCTTCGGCGCATTCCAGCAGGCGGACGGCACGACCAGCCGCAAATACGGCGGCACCGGCCTGGGCCTGTCGATCAGCCGGGAGATCGCCTACCTGCTCGGCGGCGCCATCACCGCGGAGAGCGCGCCGGGCCAGGGCAGTACGTTCACCCTGTATCTCCCGGTCGCCCGGCCGGACTTCCAGGAGGCGCCGCCGCGTGAGCGGGAGGACGCACAGCGGGACGACAGCCGCGCCGAGCACACTCCCGCTCCCTCCGCGCCCCAACAGCACCGCAGGCTGCTGGTCGTGGAGGAACGCCCGCAAGGTCTGCTGTCGCTGGTCGCGCAGAGCGCCGTCGCCGAACTCGCCGACAGCAACGATCCGCGCGGGCCGGTCCAGGTCGTCACCGCGGTCGGGGTGGAAGAGGCCGCGGCGGCGATGGCCGCCGAAGCGTTCCACTGTGTGGTGCTCGAGCTGGAGATGCCCGACGACGCCGCCCTGCGTTTCCTGGAGACGATGAACGGGGACGCCGCGTTGAGCAGCGTGCCGGTACTCGTGCACAACCGTAGGCTCGACGCCGAGCAGGAACGCCTCCTGCACGATCACACCACGCGTCAGCCGCTCGAGCTGCTGTCCAGCCTGGACGATCTGCGGGAACGGATCGCGCTGCACGTCACGGCCGAGGCGCCCGGCGACATGGTGCCCCTGGTACGGCGCGAGGACGCCCCGGCCACCGCCCCGCAAAGGCCGGACGGCAAACTCGCCGGCCGCACGGTGCTCATCATCGACGACGACGCCCGCAACCTCTTCGCGCTGAGCAGCATTCTCGAACTGCACGGCATGAGTGTCCTGCACGCGGAGGACGGGCGCGAGGGCATCGACACGCTCCTGGCTCACCCCGAGACGGACCTGGTCCTGATGGACGTGATGATGCCCGAGATGGACGGTTACACCGCGACGGCGACGATCCGTGACATGCCGCAGTACGCGAGCCTGCCGATCATCGCCGTCACGGCCAAGGCGATGCTGGGCGACCGCGAGAAAAGCCTTGCCTCCGGCGCCAACGACTATGTCACCAAACCGGTCGACGCGGACGCCTTGATCGCATGCATCCAGCACTGGCTGGGTGCCTGATGCCCGACCTGGACAGACCCGACGCCGATACCGGCGGTCATACGACGACGGGGCCCGCCGTGCACCGCCTCGCGGCCACCGTGGAGCGGTTGCGTGCGGAGATCCAGCAGGCCCAGGCCACCGCCGACGGGCGCGCGCTGATCGAGATGGCCAAGGGCGTGCTGGTGGAACGGCTGCGCTGTGGGCCCGCGCAGGCCGCGCGGCAACTCGGCACCCTCGCCGAGCAGGCGGGCATCACACCGCTGGAGTTGGCTGCCGAGCTGGTCGGCCAAGCGGCCCAGGACGAGGTCAGCGCGGTCGTAGGAGAGTTTCTGCAGCGCACCGCCACGCGCGAGGAGCCTTCGGCGGCCGTGCGGTTGCGCACGGCCGAAAGCGGGCTGCTCGCGGCCGGCGACGCCCACCGGGTGGCGGAGTCTTTGCTCGAGCACGCCGCGATGCCGCTGGGCGCCACGGCTGTGGCGATCTGGTCTGCGGGCGCCGACGCGTCGCTGACCCTGGCGGGTTTCGCCGGCATCAGCCGGCAAGAGGCCGAGCGCTGGCGATACGTGCCGCCCGGGGTGGCGACTCCGGCCCGGCAGGCGCTGGTGGAGCGCAACGCGGTGTGGATCGGCGACCTGGGCCGGTCGGGGCTCCCGTCGATCGGCGACCGCGACGGCGGCCGAGCGGCGATTCCGGCGGGTGCCGGGGGCAAGCTGCTGGGCGTGCTGGAGGTGGGCTGGCCGCAGCCGCTCGCGCCGCAGCCGCCTCAGGTCCACCGGCAATTGGAGGCGCTGGCCGAGCTGTGCGCGCACACCCTGGAGTCGGACACGGCCGCGGTGCGGGCAACGGACCGGTCCGACGTCGCGGATCTGGTGCGGCTCGCGGACGGTCTTTTCGATCCAGCGCTCGTGCTGCTGCCCCACCTCGACGAGGGTGGCGCGCTGGTCGACTTCCGCATCCATCACGTCAACCGTTGCTTCGTCGACCCGGCCGGTCGTCCCCGGGGCTTGGTCAACGGCGCGTTGCTACTCGAGGCGTACCCGATGGCCGCGAGCGATGGGCAGCTGTTGGAGCGGATCGAGCACGTCTTCGCCACCGGCGAGACCTACCGCGCCGACCGAATGTTGTTGACCGAACTGGTCGACCAGGTTCCGCTGACCGTCTCGGTGGCGCTCAGCATCAGCCGCCATGGCGACACCGTGCTCGTGGTGTGGCGGGTGGAGGACGAGACGGCGCGACTGGCGGCGCTGCTGCAACATGCCCAGCGGCTCGGCCGCGTCGGCGGATTCGAGGAGAACGCCGCCACCGGCGAGATCACCTGGAGCAGTCAACTGTTCGCTCTCTACGGGCTGGCGCCGACCGCGGATCCGATCCCGCTTTCGCAGCTGCCCGCGCACGTCCACGACGACGACGCGGATGCGGTGCGACGGTTCCTGCGAACCCTGCTGCGCCACCGCCGTTCGGCCTCGACGGCCTTCCGCCTGATCCGGCCGGACGGCGTGGCCCGGCACATCCGGATCGTCGCCGAACCGGTGCTGGAGGCGGGGCACCTGGCCGCCGTCCGCGGCGCGTACCAAGACATCTCGGCGCAGCACTGGACCGAAGTCGCGCTGTCGGCGACGCGCGACCGGCTCGCGCACACCGAGCAGCACGCCGCCGAACAGAGCCAGCTGGCGCGGCAACTCCAGCAGGCGATCATGCCGGACGCGCAGCCGTCCATCGAGGCGTTCGGGCTGCGCATCGCGGTGCGCTACCGCCCCGCCGAGCAGGACTACACCGTCGGCGGCGACTGGTACGACGCGATCGTGCTGCCCACCAAGCAGATCCTGGTGTCCGTCGGTGACATCACCGGCCACGGCATCAAGGCGGCCACCGGCATGGTCGTGCTCCGCAACGCCCTGCGCGGTCTCGCCGCCACCGGCGCGGGCCCGGGCCAGATGCTGACCTGGCTGAACCAGGTGGCGCACCACCTCACCGACAGCATCTTCGCCACCGCCATCTGCGGGCTCTACGATCCGAACACCCGGGTGCTGCGCTGGGCTCGTGCGGGGCACTTGCCGCCGGTGCTGGTGCGCGCGGGCCAGGCCACCAGCCTGCCCATGCTCCAAGGCATGCTTCTCGGCGCGGTGGCCGAGGCGACCTTCGAAGAAGCGGAACTCCAGCTGGAAACCGACGACACCCTCCTGCTCTACACCGACGGGCTCATCGAGCGCCGGGATCGACTCCTGGACGAGTGCATCGAGCGGTTGCTCGCGACGTCGGCACAACTCACCGGCAGCCTGGACGACCGACTGGACGACCTGCTCGACGGCAGCGACGCGGACACCGACGACGACACCTGCGTGGTGGGCATTCAAGTGGGACCAGGTCAGGACGCGCCGGACGAGGGATGACCGCGCCGATCACCGGCATCGCCGATATTGTCGGCGGTCTCGGTGCGGCGTCAGGGCGCAGGACCCGGCTTCTGACCGGTGGCGATCGGTCGCGCTTCGGCTCACCGGCATCGCCGATGTCGTCGCCGGTCTCGGTTCGGCGTCACGGCGGACGACCCGCTTCTGATCGGTCGCGCTTCGCGCAGGGGAGGAGCCCGGACAGTGCGTGAAAGAGGGCTGCCGCCGGGGTTCGGCACCCTGCTGGTGGTGCACGGAGGTGCGCGCTCTGCCGGTTCGTCGGGCGGGTGCCACCGCGTCGGCACCCGGTGGCCCACTGTGAACTCCTCGGCATCGCGCAGTGCCCGGCCTGCGGCGAGATCCAGTTCGAACGAGTGGTCGTCGTGTCCGGTCGTCGCCGCGATCATCCGGCGGGCGGTGGACCGGATCGCCGACTTGTCACCGGTCACCGTCCAGCGGTCCAGCGCAGGCACATGGATGAGCCAGCGCGGGCCGCAGCAGTGCACGTCGACGTAGTACCGGCGCACGGTCACGGCCTCCCCGCTCGGACGGGACGACGGCGGGTCACTCGGCCCATGACAGAGCCTCGGTGAGGGTCACCGGAGGCGGGGGAGTGGTCGGCACCCCGCCTCCGGGACGTTCGGGTGCGGCGGCCCACTGCCGCAGGGCGACCGCGTAGCGCTCGAGCACGGGCAGCGGCACGCCCTTGTACGGGGCGCGCGGCCGGGGGAACGGAACGCGTCGCGGGAGTGCGTTGGTCACGGGTCCTCCGCTGGTCGAGTGGCGGCGAACGGGAGTCTCGCCGCGCCGAAGACGCGCTCAGTGGAGCACCGGACGCGGGCCGCGTCGACCTTCCCGTGGAAATTCGCGAAGGAAAGTGGCGAAAGCCCTGGACACCTTCCAGCGACCCGGCAGAATGTCGTCTATAAGGCCGAATTATGGCCTTCCACAACGGCTTTCGGAACATTCCAGTACGCGGGTTCGGATCTTCCACAGAAGGGAGCAAACAGTATGGGGGACAGGGACGCGGGCGCCGATGATCGGCAGCTCGAGGCCGACATTCGCGGGACCGGGGGCGTTCCACACCGCAGCCTCGGCCGCTGCCTGCGCGGGATGCGGCAGGAGGCGGGACTGTCCATCGAAGTGGCGGCGCGAGCCATCGGGCGCGGGGCGGGGACGCTGCACCGGCTGGAGACCGGCGCGCCGAACGTGATCGTGCGCGACGACGACTTGCGGCGGCTGTGCAGGCTGTATCAGCGGGTGGACATGCTGCCGGTGTTGAAATCGCTCGCGGCGCAGGGGAGGACGCCATCCTGGTTGGACGAGTTTCCCGATCAGGTGAATCCGACGTTCAACGCGTACATTCAAATGGAGGCGGCGGCGTCCCATCTCACGTTCTATCGGCCTGACATGGTGCCGGGACTGTTCCAAATCCCGGACTACGCGCGAGCGCTGGATCGTGCCTACTTCCCGATGGACACCGCCGATGAAATCGAACGGCGGGTACGAGTCCGGCGCAACCGGCAGGCGTTGATAACCCGTGATTTCGCGCCGCTGGCAGCGATGCTCGTGCTGGACGAGGCGGCGATCAGACGGGTCGTCGGCAGTCCACGGATCATGTCGGCGCAGCTGCGACACCTGGCGGACCTGCCGCCGAACGTGCGGGTCTACGTTGTACCGTTCGGTGCCGGATTCCCGCTGGGAACATCGACCGGTCCGTTCACGATCTTGGACTTCGCTGCCGATGGCGACGGTCGGCCGTTGGAGCCGCCAGTAGTCCATGTCCAGAGCTACACCGGCGACATCTACCTGGAACGTGCCAACACAGTGCGCAGGTACAAGGCTGGAGTCGATGTCATGCGGCGAGTAGCGTTGGACACGCCCAACAGCAAGCGTCTGCTACGGCAGGTGGCGAAGGAGTTCGACTGTGTCCGTTGATCTATCCGGAGCGCGCTGGTTCAAGAGCACCCACAGCTCCGCTGGTAGTGAGTGCGTCGAGATCGCGCATTTGGACGGCGGGCGCGTCGGAGTTCGTGACTCGAAGAATCCCAACGGCGGGGTGCTGGTGTTCACTCCCTCGGAGTGGGACGAGTTCATGTCGGGTGCGCGTGACGGGAAGTTCGACCGGCCCTGAGCTGATCGCTCCTCACGCACCGTTTCCTTCGACGCCTGAGAATGCGGTTCAGCGCAATCAGGCCGGTTCTCGCGGAGACCGTCGGCATAGTAATGCCCTGCACCGGCTCGATGCCGGTCGATCGTTCGACAATGCGCGTGTCGAATGGTGCGGAATGGCAGTCTGTTTCGCGTGACGGGTGTGGAGACGGGAGTTGTCGTACGCGTTGTCGCGGCGCTGTTCAAACCGATGGTGGAGCTGTGGCGACTGTGGCGGCCGCGCACCGACAGGGTGTCGGTCGCGGCCCTGGCCGACGATCTGGCCGAGGCGGCGCGTCAGGAGGAGCAGCGGCTACGGGAGGAGTTGCGGGCGGGGCCGGGCTCGTTCATGCACGTCGGATTCACCGCCACCGCGCAGGCGAGCCCCGGCGAGGTGATCGAGTCGGCCGAGGTGTGGGACATCGTGACCTATTTCGAGTTGCTGACGACGCCACGGCGGTTGATCGTGCTCGGTGAGCCGGGCAGTGGCAAGACCGTGGCCGCGGCCCATCTGGTGCTGGGGTTGCTGGAAACCCGACGAGACTCGGTCGATGCCCGCCGTGCGGTGGAACCGGTACCGGTACGGGTCAATGCCGCCGGCTGGGATGGGAAAGAAGACTTCTCCGGGTGGCTGACCACACGGCTCGGATACGACTACCGCCTGCGCCCCAGGAGCGCGCGGGCTCTGGTCGACGCGGGGTTGGTTCTGCCAGTGCTCGACGGCCTGGACGAGATGGATGCCCACAACGGCGAGGAGTCGCGGGCGCGGGCGGTGTTGAACCGTCTCAACGAAACCCCTTGGGGCAACCGACCGGTGGTAGTCGTGTGCCGCAGCGACGAGTTCGAGGAACTGACCCGCCTCGGTGCGGACAACGGGCTGCATGGCGCGACGACCATCACACTGCGCCCCTTCACCTCCGGCCAGATCGCTGCCTATCTCACCTCCTACCGACGCCGGATCGGCGCGCTCGGGCCGATATGGGCCGAGGTCACCACCCGGATCGCCGACCAGCCGGACGGTCCGCTGGCGCGCGCGCTGAACACTCCATGGATGCTCGGACTCGCCGCCACCGCCATGCACCACGACCCGCGCACCGCCGAACAACTGACCGGCTGCGCCGACACCGATACTGTGCGTGGTCTGCTGTTCGCGGCCCAGATCCCCGCGGCGGTGGCCGGCACCGACCGCACCGGCCGTCTCCGCGGCTACACCGTCGAGAACGTCCGGACGTGGATGCTGTCCCTGGCTCGGTGCCTCGAACATCGCCGTGATCTCGGGCAGGACGGCACCGCCATCCGTCTCGACGAGATCTGGGAGATCGCCGGAACCGCCCGCTGCCGAATACTGCACGGACTCACCGTGAGCATCGCCGTGACAACCCTCATCGTGATCGCGGTGCGTCTCGAGTTCGGGCTCGTGGCCGGACCGGTGGTCGGGCTCGCGTTCGGGCTGTTGGCCGGCCTCAGCCGGTCTCCTCGCGCGAATCGGATGGCGTGGCGTGTCCCCGCACGGTCCCGATGGCGCGGCGGGCTCACCTATGGGCTCGCGGCCGCGCTCACGTTCGGACTCACGGCCGAGCTCACGCTCGGGACCTGGTTCGGCATCGCAGCCGCGCTCACCGCCGGACTCACAGTCGGGCTCACGTTCGGACTCGAAGCCAATGCCGAAGATCAGCTTGGTATCGCTGTCGACGAAAGGCGGCTGATAAGGGACGATGCTCGGGTCGCGGTCTTCACCGCCGGTGTGGTCGCGCTCGCGCTCGCGCTCGCGGCCGGGCTCGTGATCGGGCTCGTCGGTGGACTCTCAGGTGGACTCGTGAACGGACTCACCGGCGGGCTTGCCGCCGGCGCCGTGGGTGGGCTCACCTTCGGGCTCACGCTCGGGCTCATGCGCGGGCTGGCCGCTACGCGATATTTTCTCGCGGCGCTGATCTTCCGGTTCACCTCGTCGTTCGCGCCCCGGCCAGGTTTGTTCCTCGAATGGGCTCGTCGCAGTGGCCTCCTGCGCGTAACCGGCACCGGCTACCAATTCCGGCACGAAACCTACCGACAGTGGCTCCTGCGGCCCTGCACAGACGACGCGGACCGATCCTCGAACACCAACGTGCCACCGCTGGTCATCGCTCCGTAGCTCGACCTCGGCGGCCGATCGGAGATGCGCCATCCGACCAAGAGCATTTCGGTCCGCTCGGGCTGGCTTTCACTTCGGTCAGTTGGCTGTTCGTCCTGTCGGTGGTGATCGTGGGCTCGGCCTCGATCGTCAAGGCGCTGGCCCTCGACGAGACCACCCTCGGCCGCTACCTGCGCGGCCGAGTCGACGGCGACCAAGCATGAAGCCCGCCGGACTGGCACCGGCTCCGGCGTGCGAGGCGAGGTTCGGCCGCCGATGTGCGGGCGTGTCATCGCTCGGCGTCGGATTCGGCTTCCCCTGACGTGCGCCGATCCTTTCCGTTGCGCAGGGCGACCGGTCGCCGCGGCAGCAGACCGGTGCCGAACAGTGCCGCCACCGCGAGCAGGGCCGTCACCGCGAAGGCCACTTGCAGCGCCTCGAGACGGGCGTCGGAGTTGACCGCGAGAACGGCGTCCGCGGTGGTGTCATCGATACCGGCGCTGTCGAGCGCTCCCGCCAGCTGGCTGTCGGACAGGAACGGCACACCCGCGGCCAGCTCCGTCGTGGCTTGTTCGCGCACGGACACCGGAACGGCCGGGTTGTTCTCGATGCCCGTGACGACGGTCGAGGTGAGCGTGGCGATCAGAATCGACCCGATCAGCGCGGTGCCCAGCGAGGCACCGAGAGTGGTGGCGGTGTTCTGTAGTCCGCCGACCTCGGAACTCCGCGAATCAGGCACGGCCGACACCGTGACGGCGCCCAACTGGGAAGCCAGCGCGCCCAGACCCAGACCCATCAACAGCATCGGAATCGACACCACGCCCGCGTTGGCGCCCGGGTCCATCCCGGCGGCGAGGATCACAACGCCGACGATCATCGCGCCCAGACCCAGGCGCACGACCCGGCGCGGGTCGGCATTCGGCCGGAACCGGGGGATGCCCGCCGCGGCCAGGACAAGCGCGATCGACAGCGGAAGGATCCGCACCCCGGTCTCGAGTGCGGTGAGCTCGAGCACCACCGACAGAAACAGCGGCACGGAGAAGAACACCCCGGCTTGAACGGCGAACTGCGCGAAGAACATGCACGAGCCGCCGACGAGTTGTCGATTCCGCAGCAGTGCCGGATCGACCAGCGGGTCACCGCCCCGCTCCGCCAGATACGTCTGTCTCCGCAGGAACAGGTACAACGTGAGCAAGCCACCGATCAGCAGCCAGATGACCGGAGACAGGCCCAGCACGACAGGTCCGCCGGGCTCGGTCCGCACCCACCCCCATTCGCTCGACCGCAACACCCCGTACACGACCGCGCCGAGGCCGATCACCGACAGCAGCGACCCGACGATATCCAGCCGGACCCGGTCGGCAGGAGCGTCCTCGACCCGGCGCAGCACCAGCAAGATCAACAGGACGATCACCACTTCGCCGAAGAAGACGTAGCGCCACGACGCGAACGTCGTCACGGCGCCACCGAGCAGCGGGCCCACGGCGACGGCCATCGCTCCCGCCGCCGCTATCAGGCCGTAGGCCGCCGATCGGCGTTCCGGGGCGAAGTTGCCGGCCACGAGGGCGACGATCGCGGGCATGATCAGGGCCGCGCCGATTCCCTCCAGCAGAGACCACCCCAGCAGGAGAATCGGCAGGTTCGGCGCGAGCCCGGTGATGAACGAGCCTGCGCCGTAGACGACGAGGCCGAGCCCGAAGGTCCGGCGTCGGCCGAGAATGGCGCCCACCTTGCCGCCCGTGATCATCAGGGATGCCATCACCAGCGTGTACAGGGTGATGGCGGTCTGGATGCCGGTGATCGTGGTGCCGAGATCCTGGGCGACAGTGGCCATGGAAACGTTCATCACCGAGCTGTCGAGCGTCATCAAGAACTGCCCCGCCGCCAGCACGCCCAGCACGAGCGAGTTCGACCTCACCACCGGCGCCGACGACATCTGACGCTCCCTTCCCGAACATATGTGCCGACGTCCGAACAATCTCCGCCCGACCCAGCACACACGGATATCCGCTTCGCCCGCACCGGCGGGACTTCGGCCGAGAGAGGCACCGCCGCTACAATTCGAGATCCTGTCGAGGGAGGCGAAGTTGTGCGCGAACTCTGCACCTGCGAATGGGTGAGTTCGAACTTCCCAGCTCCATCCATATCTGCGCTGATATCGCATCCTATCTGCGAAGACCGGCTGTTCGGGCCATAAGCCAGTAGTGCGCCGCGCGCGGCGAGGCAGCCGACACGCGCCTTCGGGGTTCCGGTCACGCCTACCAGCAACCGGGACCACCCGAAATTCTGACCATGACGGCCGACCCCTGCTGGCGCGATCGGCGATGGACCGGCTGCAATCCGCCGCCTACGAACTCGTCGTCGAGGGCGAGTCCTACCGGCAACGGCAGAAGCCGCGCCGCGGCAAACCAGCCGGACCAGCCGGCTCGGATTGACCAGCAACCCGATCATGCGTCACCATCACTGGAACAGCCGCCGCGAGAGACGCCAGCGCGAGCGACGCCCGCGCCCACCACCGCTGGGATCGAGGTGCGGCATCAGCGGACGGGGCGCGGTCACCGTCAACCGATTACACCCCTTGCCACGCGGTGATCGTGCCGTCGTCGATGGCCTTGCGCAGGGCAGCGTGATCGCGTGCGTTCTGGTCGGCGTAGCTCTCGGCGAAGGCGGACATCGATTCCTCGAAATCGTCGTCCGCGTCGAGGTAACCGGCGATCGAGAACCGATCGCCGGCGCGGGCGTGAGCGTGCGCGAGCACACGCGCGCACAGGCGGCCGTAACGAGTCATCAGTTCGGCAGACATGGTCTGGATTTCGGCGGACCCTTTGCCGTCCCGCAGTTGACGGACGTAGAAGTCGCGCACCACTCCGTCTTCGCCCGGTCCTTGCTGCCAGCCGAGGAGGATATCGCTGGCAGCTTGCATCAGCCGCTGCCCGGAGACGACCCGTTCTCCCTGATTGCCGAACGACGGGCCGTCCAGGTGCTTCGCGAGGACCGACGGCTCGGCTTCCTTGATCTGTAGGAAGAGTGGGTCGTTGCCCGGTCCGCGCAGGAGGATGATCCAGGTGCGGGTGCCCACGCTGCCCACGCCCACGACCTTTCGCGCCGCTTGCACGTATTCGAACCGGTCGAACAGGGTCCGCCGGTTGGGCTGCAGCGTGTCGCGGTACCGCCTGAGCCGTTGGATCAGCGTCCGGTTCACCTGCTCTGCGTCGGCGCCGGTGAAGATTTCCTCGATCGGGATGATCAGCGGCGGCGTGCTCGTGATCCGCGGCTGCCCGGCTACGACGGTGGTCAGCTTGGACAGCGCCTGGGCGCTGTCTCGGGTCCAGGACTTGTCGATCGTCTTCTTCACCCGTTTCCTGGTCGGGGGATCGAGGACGTCGCGGAGTTCGCCGAATTGCGTCACGGCGTCGATATGGGAGTACCAGACCGCGAGCTCGCCGCGGGTGGACTGCTGATTCATGATTTCGCGGTACTCGGCGGCGCAGGCGTGAAGGTACTTCCTGCGTTGTTTGCCGCTGTGATTGTTGTCGCGCCCGGCGACCGCGAGGCTGGCGACCAATCTTTTGACGTCCCATTCGAACGGGCCGGGATAGGTTTCGTCGAAGTCGTCGAGGTCGAACGCGAGATTGCGTTCCGGTGTCGCGAAGAGACCGAAGTTGCTCAGGTGGGCGTCCCCGCACAGTTGAGTGATCAAGCCGGTGGTCGGCATGTGCGACAGATCCTCGGCCATGACCACCGCCGCGCCGCGATAGAACGCGAACGGCGTGGTGCTCATTCGCCCGTACCGCACCGGAACCAGGTCGGGAATTCGTGTCGAGTCCTCGGCTCGCAGGAGCCCGAGCGGATCCCGATCAGCGCGGGGCTCGAACGCGGCCAGCACACCGGACGGCGCTCGGACCTGTACGGATCTGCCGTGTGCGGCGCGGTCGGCACTGGCCGATCGGTCGGCCGCGTCAGTGTGTTCGCCGGCCGCGGGATCTTTTCGCTCGGTCATGGTTTCGGCCCACCGTTGGCGGTCTCGCTCGAATAGTGGAATTCATCGGACGCGTTCGGGCTTCAGGTATGAACGATTCTCCACCGGGTGCGTTCGCCGATGTGCGGCAATTGCGGATCTACGCCTGATGTCGTGAACGGCGACACAAGCGCGCGGCAAAAGTGATCGAATTCGATCTGCTCGCATGAGCAGCACGAAATCCCCCGGGGTCGCGGTGCCCGATCGGTTCGCCGGTGCGAATCAGTGGGTCAGGACGACCTTGACCGCGACGACGGTGGTGGCGGCGCACGCCAGCAGGACCGCCCCGAGCATCGTCGAACGATGGGGCCGCTCGCCGTGGAGCCGACCGATGACGAAGACGATGCCGCCGATTCGCACCAGCATGGCGGATTCCGCGAGCACCTGCGCGGTGCGTGGTTCGACCCACCCGATCGCCGCGCCCGCGAGAATCACGCAGGGCAGCACCGCGGAGCTGAGGATGGGCAGGGAGTCGCGCAGGTCTGCCCATCGCTCCTGTGGGGTCAGAGCATGGGTCTGGCGCACCGATTGACCGACGCCTTCGGCGAAGGCATGTGCGATGAACGTGGAAAGGGCCGTGCCGAGGACGACCAGGATGCCGACGTCTTCGGCGGAGGGCGTCACCGGGATCAAGGCGGCGAGAATCAGCACGTTGCCGTAGATGTACGCGCTGATCCGGCTGGCCGCGTTACGGCGGTCGAGGGGAACGCTCCGGGAGAACAAGGGCCCGTGCAAGAGTTCGTGTCTGTTGCCTTCCATCGTTCCTCACTGGAATCGTCGCGGCGGCACCGGGCTCAGCACCGACGAGATCGAGGGTTGTCGGATGATTGCTGATCTAGTCGATTGTCGCGCGCCGCTCGCAGTGACCGGCTTCGAGCCCCGTATGAGCCGCATTTTTGGTGCAGCGAATGCCGCAAATAGGTTCGCTATGAATTCGCCACCGGGACCGGTCAACTTTCGGCAGTCCGCACCCGCTCGTCGGCAGTGCGGCGCACACTGTGAGAGACAGTGCTTCCGACGAGGGAGCTGCGGACGCGCCACACACAGGCTGGAACGGCTCGGCGACCAAGCTGGGGTGTTCCCCGCGGCGATGCTGCCTCGAAGTGCCGTCGCCACAGCGGCGAGCCTGGCAGCCGGGTGACGGCAGCAGGACTGGCGCCCGAGCCGCGCATTACCACTCGCAACTGCTCAGCAATGCTGATCTCTGCCGCTACGCTTATCGTGTGCCGACCGACGTGATCGACGGCGCAGCGAGCCGTCAACCCGGTTCTGTCCGCTCACGCGGGCATCGCCGCTGGCTACCCGCCCGATATGCGTTCGGCGGGCTGGTTGTCGCGGTGCTGTTCGCGTGGCTTTCGTTGACGCCCACCCTTTTGCCGCGCGGACCATTCTTCCAGGGAGTGGTTACCGGCGTATCTGCAGCAATCGGATACTTGATCGGGTTCCTCGGCTCCAAGTTGGTCCGCTACCTCCTACGCCGGGAGGCGCCACCGTCCGTCAAGACAGTCGTGCGGCGGACGGCCGCGGTGATCGCTGCGCTCGGGACAGCGGCGATGCTCGTGTGGTTCGCGGACTGGCAATCGCGGCTGCGCGAACTCATGGACGCTGCCCCCTTCCCCTGGTGGGGCTATGTCCTCACGGTGGCGCTGGCGGTCGTGTTCTACGTCGGACTGGTGGCAATCGCACGGATGCTGCTATATGCGGTGCGATGGGTCGAACGCCAAGTCGGCCGGGTGGTTCCGCGGCGTTTCTCGGCGACCGTCATCGGGGTGCTCGCGGTGGCGCTTCTGGTGGCGCTCGTCAACGGGGCGGCGGTGCGCGTGATCATGTCCGCGCTCAACGATTCCTTCGCGTCTCTCAACCAAGAGACCAAGGCCGGTGACGCCCCGCCGACCTCGTCGCTGCGTTCGGGTGGTCCCGGTTCGCTGGTCAGCTGGGATTCGCTGGGGCGGCAGGGGCGCGCGTTCGTCTCACGCGGCCCGACCGTCGAGGAACTGTCCGCGTTCCACGGTGGACGCAGTGTGGAACCGATCCGGGCCTACGCGGGACTCGCCAGCGGCGGGGACTCGATCCGTGGGAATGCCCAGGTGGCAGCTGACGAACTCGAACGCGCCGGCGGATTCGATCGTGCCGTGGTCGCCGTGGCGGTGACCACCGGCACCGGATGGATCAACGAAAGCCTCGCTTCCGCGCTGGAGTACATGCACAACGGCGATACCGCGATCGTCGGGCTTCAGTATTCCTATCTGCCGAGTTGGCTGTCCTTCCTGGTGGACAAGGAACGGGCCCGCCAAGCCGGCGAGGCGCAGTTCGGCGCGGTGTACGACAAGTGGAAGAAGCTGCCGCCGGAGTCACGGCCGAAACTTGTCGTGATGGGGGAGAGCCTCGGCTCGTTCGGAGGCGAGAGCGCGTTCGGGAATGTCGACGATATCGAGCTGCGGACCGACGGCGTGCTGTTCACCGGACCGCCCAATGCCAACCGGATCTGGACAGACGTCACGGAGAACCGCGATCCGGGCTCGCCCGAGCGGTTGCCGATCTATGAGCAAGGCCGAACTGTCCGCTTCGGTGCGCAGGCTCCGGAGGACCTCCCACGCCCGGACGCCCCCTGGGAACGGCCACGGATGGTCTATCTCCAGCACGCCTCCGATCCGATCGTCTGGTGGTCTCCGGAACTCACGCTCCGCGAACCGGATTGGCTTCAGGAGGAACGTGGCGGCGATGTGCTCGACAGCACGCGCTGGTATCCATTCGTGACATTTCTCCAGGTCGCGGCCGACATGGCGGTGTCGACCAACGTCCCCGACGGACACGGACACACCTACATCGTCGACATCGCCGACGCGTGGAGCGCGATCCTCGCACCGCCCGGGTGGACCGCGACCGACAACGACCGTCTGCGAACCACACTCGCCGGAATCGGTGGAGACGGCTGAACCGGCTTTCGGCCCGCGTCTCAGGAGCCGAGTATTCTGCCCTTCTCGGCTTCGAACTCGGCATCGGTGAGCACACCCTGCGCTTCGAGTTCGGCGAGTTCCTTCAAGGCGGCGATCCGGAACTGCTGATTCGTCCAGTCCGGGCCTGGCAGCAGCACGGCGAAGCCGACGCCGGGCCGCGGGCCGACGCATGACCGGACGCGGTCAAGGTGGGGAGTCGGCTGAAGCGCTTGGTGCGTGCGAATCGAGTTAGGCGCGGTCGGGCCGCCAGGTCGTCACCGCCCAGATCACTACGACGTCCAAGGCGATCACCACGGTCGACCACCACGGGTAGTACGGCAGCCACAAGAAATTGGCCAGGATCGACAACGCGGCGAGGAATACCGCTACCACCCTCGCCCACATGGCTCCGGCCATCAGCCCGACTGCCGCGATCACTATCAAGATCCCGAGAACGAGATGGATCCAGCCCCAACTGGTGGTACTGAACTCATAGGTGTAATTGGGTCCGGAGATCAGAACGTCGTCTTTGGCCAGGGCGGAGACGCCCTGGAAGATCGACAAGATTCCGGCGCAGAACAACAGGATCGCCGCTCCGATCGACGTCCCGGCCGCGACGGCCTGCTTGACGGAATGCTCATTGGTAGCTGACATTGCCGTTCGCCTCTCTCATCAGCGCTGTAAGGATGGGATTCCGCAGTTCGGCGAGACCGCCGAAACCGCGGATCGACTGCGAACGGCGACTGAGCGCAGCCGCCTGCGCAGAATCGTGAATCTCTGTGCGCGAAGCGCATAACCGCAGATGCATCCGCAGGAAAAGGACGTGTCGTGGTGCCTCGGGTTGCCTGCCACACCCGGGGCACATCGCTGATCGACGCCCACACAGCGGTCGCCGCTCTTGGCGCTCGACTCACCGAGCAAGCATACCTCAGCGATTTTCTGGTTACCCTGATCTCGCTGTGCTGGTGGGCGCCGCGTCACTTCGCGAGCGCGACGTTGCGCCAGAGGTTGGTGAGGTTTTCGGTTCCTCCGAACAGGGTGGTGAAGTTCGTCGAGTCGACGGCGATGATGTCGCCGGCACGCCGGTCGGTGGGTATTAAGAAATACGCACCGCCCCGGAGGGTTGTGAACGCCGGTAAGCGTTTGACGATCTGGCGAATCGGGCGTTTGGGGATCTTGTATTCCAAAGTGCCGCGCCGTCATTCCCGCACACCGGGCGACCAGCTGGTCGTGCACTCGACCGGGTCTGACCTTCGCGCAGAGCGAGAAATCGAAATTAGCCGGTGTGCGGGAGAAACAGGCCCGTACGACCCTGTTCGAGCTCGAAATATCCTTCCTTCGGGATGGCATCGCCGCCGGCTCGGACCAGTCCCCATTACCCGCGGTCATGTCCGCCTCCGTTTCCAGCGGTGTGGCTCGAACCGGGAAGGGATCGACCGATTTCGAGGCTCGATCCGGCTACCGTAAGCCGCCCCGCGGCGGTGCTCACGCGGCGATTTCAGCAGTCACGCTGCACCAGGCAGCACGCTTTCCGGCGAGCACACTGCGCATCGGAACAGTCGAACGGCAGCACCTCGCATCCGCGTATCAGGTTCTCAACAATTTTCGTCGAGTGGTTCCACCGATGTCGCTCGGGGCCTATTTTCGAACCGCGCTCATCAACTGTGCGAGTGAACGCTCGCGACGATGACAGAGGTTTGTTCTTCACCGGAATTCCGACCGGCGGTACGTTCTTCGTCGCCATCTGTTCCGCGCGTGGCAACGATATGGGAAAGATCATCCGAGGAGGTTCACAGCATGGATTCGTTTTGGGATTACGTGTGGTACACGATTCTGGTGTTCGCCTTCGTGGCGTACCTGATCGTGCTGTTCCAGATTCTCGTGGATCTCTTCCGCGATCACTCCGTCTCCGGCATCGCCAAGGCGTTGTGGGTGATCGCCCTGGTGGTGTTCCCGTACCTGACGGCCCTGGTCTACCTGATCGTCCGCGGGCGGGGGATGGCGCTGCGCGCCCAGCGGATGCAGGCCGAGACGAAGCAGGCCACCGACGAGTACATCCGGCAGGTCGCGGGCAAGTCGCCCGCGGAGAACATCGCCGACGCCAAGGCCCTCCGCGACTCCGGCGTCATCACCGACGCGGAATTCGAGCAACTCAAGGCCCATGCCCTGGGGCGTCCCGCCGCAGCACACGACGCGCCGACTCGCCGGTGAGGCACCTGCCGTCGGTCACCGAACACACGATCGCCGAAGGCCACGCCGACGGCAGGCAGGCTAACCTCCCGCACGGATTGGCCGCGAGCATGCTGGCCGTGCTGGACGATCGCTACCTGCGCAAGCGCCAGCACAGCAGGGTCTGCGGCGCAAAGGATGGGCGCGGTGACGCCCTCGTGGAGAGTCAGCGCTGGTCAGCCGGTCCGTCCAGCCGTGGGGCATCGGTGTCACCGCCGCGACCACTGTCGTGATCGACTTCGGCGCCGTGTCTCTCGCCTGCGCTGCTTCCGATTCGGCGCGGTTTGACCATGCGCCGGGTGCCGCCGGCCGGAGCATCGCCACCAGCTCGCTTCCGCCGCAACGCGTCGAGATCGACGACGCTCCCCTCAGGCCCGGCATTGGTCGAATCGCCCTCCGGGGCGCGGTGCCGCCCCGCGCCGGGGTCGACCGGCCACCACCCCGTCTCCCGCTGCAGTTCCGATCGCAATACGGGCTTGGTCGGTGCGGGATCATAGACAGAGCCGCGTTCCGATCGCCACGTCTTGTGGGGACGCTCGCCGGCCTCTTCCGTCACGCGCCGCGGGCGACGCGGTAGCCGGGTGACTTTCGCCGTGCCGTCGTCCGCCCCGGGGGGCTCGGCAGCCTTCATTCCTTCTTCCAGCTTCCTGCGCGACCGTTCCAGCGCGTCGAACCTCTTCCTGCCGGGGTCCGGCGAGGGTTCCCGTCCCGGCACTTCCCGCTCCGACATCGAACTAGCAGCCGATGAGTGCCACTGCACCCGTCGGCGCCGCGGTCACTGGTACGCCGAGCCGATGTCTGAACTTGTCGCTGATTGTGTCGCTCACGTCCGTATTCTCCATCAGTGGGTAACCACTGAGCACCGGAGCCAGGCCGGCGCCCGCCGCGAGACTCGATGGGTTTCGGTGTCCACAGGCGAGTGGCCCTTTCAGGTATACCGCTCATACCTTAACGCTCGGCCGGACGGAGTGCCGAGGTGTAGATACAGACAGGCACGAACGCTGCGGCCGCTCATGCGAGCCGACAGGCTCCCGTCACGCGAGGCGGCCGGGCGAGTTCACCGGCCACGGCGTCGAGGCGTACTCCAGCTGGCCACTGCCGTCGAGGAGGACCGGACCTGCCCTCGATGAGCGGCATCCTGGCCCACAGCGCCTACCGCCTGCTGGCGGCCCCGCCTCGCTTCCCGGTGCTGGGCGAAGGGCCGGGCTGCGTCACGGCCACCGGGGCGGCGGCGAGATGGCACTACGTCCGCGTCGGGCGCGAATCCGGCGGGCGGCCGGTGCGGGCGGCCGGAGGCTCGAACCAGCCACCCGCGCCGACCAGGACACAGATCGCGCACAGATTAGATTTTCGCGCCGCACCCGTCTGTACGTGTGAAATCGACTCACGAGAGGCTGGCATGATGCGGAAATTGATCTACGGGATGAACGTGACCCTGGACGGCTACATCGCCGCGCCCGGCGACGACATCGGCTGGGGCGGGCCGAGCGACGAGCTGTTCCAGTGGTGGCTCGACCAGCAGCGGGCGAGCGACCTGTCGCTGTACGGGCGCAAGCTGTGGGAGACGATGAGCTCCTACTGGCCGACCGGCGACCAGCAGCCCGACGCTACCCCGGCGCAGATCGAGTTCGCGCGTACCTGGCGGGACACGCCGAAGGTGGTGTTCTCCTCGACGATCGACAAGGTCGGCTGGAACACCCGCTCGGTCACCGGCGACGCAGTCGCCGAGATCACCCGGCTCAAGGCCGAGGACGGCGGCCCGATGGATATCGGGGGCGCAACGCTCGCCGGAGCTGCCATGCGGGCCGGGCTGATCGACGAGTACGCCCTGGCCACCCATCCGGTCCTGGTCGGCAGTGGCACGCCGTTCTTCACGGCACTGGACAGTTGGGTGAACCTGGACCTGGTGGAGACGCGGACGTTCCCCGGCGGCGTGGTCCTGACCAGATACGAGACGAGGCGCTGAGCGGCTGGGGGCCATATGCACCAGAGCCTCCAGCGGTGCGAGGGGCTGCCAGAACTGACGACATGGCGGAGGATTTCCGCTCGGTGTAGCCGCACATCGCTCCGCGGCTGTTGCTCTGCGGCGCAGAGCGTATTCCCCGGTCGATAACCATCTATGTCACATTGACAGGTTAGTTCCGGTCGGCGCACTCTTAACCGGTCAACACTATTTGAACGGTTAGAAGTAGCGGGAACGGGGCACGAGCCCGAATCGAAGTGTCCAGTCGTCCGCGCAACTAGGAGAATCAGCATGACAACAGTGCGTCACCACACCGTCGAGATTCAGGGACTGCCGGTCTTCTATCGCGAGGCGGGAGATCCGGACAAGCCGACACTGGTCCTGCTGCACGGCTTTCCGACCAGTTCGGCGATGTTCCGCAATCTGCTGCCGGAACTGGCCTCGGATTATCATCTGATCGCACCGGATCATATCGGGTTCGGGCAGTCGGCCATGCCGTCCGTGCTCGCCTTCGACTACAGCTTCGAGAAGCTCACCGAGGTGACCCTGGAGCTGCTGAACACCTTGGGCATTCAGCGGTTCGCACTCTACATTCAGGATTACGGCGCACCGATCGGGTTGCGTATCGCCTCCCGTGATCCGGACCGTGTCACCGCGATCATCACCCAGAGCGGCAACGCCTACCTGGAGGGCTTCACCCCGTTCTGGGAGGTCTTGTTCGCACATGCCAACGACCGCGCGGCACACGAGCCGGAGGTCCGTAAGCTGCTCGAGCTCGACGCCACGAAATGGCAGTACACGCACGGTGTCCCCGCCGACCGCCTGGCGCTGGTGAGTCCGGACACGTGGACCTTGGACCAGCACTATCTGGACCGTGCGGGCAACAAGGAGATCCAGCTTCAACTCTTCGCCGACTACAAGCTGAACCTCGACCGCTACCCGGAATTCCAGAAGTACTTCGCCGAGCACCGGCCCCCGGTCCTGATCACCTGGGGTGAGCACGACGAGATTTTCAGCGCCGACGGCGCCCGCGCCTACCTGCGCGATCTGCCGGAGGCCGAACTGCACCTGCTGGATACCGGCCACTTCGCCCTGGAAACACACGGCACCGAGATCGCCGCACTGATCCGCGACTTCCTCATCCGCAAACTCGGCTGACCGGCGCACGATCGGGCCGAGCCGACCTCGCGCCGGAGCGAAACGTCGCTGGGCGCGGAATGCAGACGGGACATGCCCGGCAACAGGCATGCCCCGTTTCCGGATCGACGACCAGCTCGTCGTGGTGAAATCGCCGGTTGCCGGAGTATGCCGACCTCGGCAGATGCGGGTAGCACCGCCGGGCGCACGGAGCGATCCCGACAGCGACGAACCGCTGTCGATGGTGTCGGACACTGGTGCCAGACTCGGGGACGTGCGGTGGGCGGTGGCGGAATCGGGCGATGGGGGAGCGTGTCTGTGTCCACTCGATGTGGATGGCCGCCCTGCTGGATCGGTGGTCCACGAGCCCTCGATCACCGAGGCAGTGCGCTCCCGCCCCGATGTCGAGCGGTGGGTGTGGCGCTCCACCGCGGAGATCTACCGCCCCCTGCTGGCGGCGGGCGTGCGGGTCGAGCGATGCTACGACGTGGAGGCCGCGGAGGCTTTGCTGATCGGGTATGAGGGGCAGTCGGGTCAGCCCCGTTCGCTGGCGGCCGCTTGGGCTCGCCTGCACGATCTTCCTGTTCCGCCGGATGCCCCCACTCGGGCCGCCGAGACCGAGCCGTCGTTGTTCGAGTCGGCTCCGGTGCCCCTGCCTGCCGGGACGAATGAGTTCACCGCCCTGTTGGAGGTCTACGCGGGTCAGATCGCCCGTACGGCGGCCACCGAGCATCCGGGGCGGATGCGGCTGCTGATCGCCGCGGAATCGGCGGGCATGCTGGTCGCTGCGGAGATGTCGCGGTCAGGGATCCCGTGGCGCGCGGACATTCACCGCGACTTACTGGACACACTGCTGGGCGAGCGGTATCCGGGAGGGTCGCAACCGCGCCGGATGGCGGAGTTGGCCGAAGAAGTATCGCGGGCATTCGGGGACGGGGTGCGGGTCCGTCCGGACTTGCCCAACGACATCATCAAGGCCTTCGCCCAAGCCGGAATCGAGTTGTCTTCCACGCGGAAGTGGGAACTCCAACGAATCGATCACCCCGCGGTAGCGCCACTGCTGGCCTACAAGTCTCTGTATCGGCTGTATACCGCCCACGGCTGGTCCTGGCTCGAACAGTGGGTACACGGCGGCCGCTTTCGTCCCGAATATCTACCCGGCGGCACGGTCTCGGGCCGCTGGACCACCAACGGCGGTGGCGCCTTGCAGATCCCGAAAGTGATCCGCCGGGCGATACGCGCCGATCCGGGCTGGTCCCTGGTGGTCGCTGACGCCGACCAGATGGAGCCACGGATACTCGCCGCCGTCTCGCGCGATCCAGGGTTGATGGAGGTGGCCGGTCGAGGTGCGGATCTGTACGCGGATCTGGCGGCCCGTGGCTTCGGCGGCGACCGCGCGCAAGCGAAACTCGCACTACTGGGCGCGATTTATGGCCAGACCTCCGGCGATGCCCTGACCCACTTGGCCGGTCTGCGACGACGATATCCGGCTGCGGTGGCCTACGTCGACGACGCGGCGCGCGCCGGTGAGGAGGGCCGTCTCGTGCGTACGTGGCTGGGGCGGACGTGCCCGCCGGTTTCGGCCGCGTCGCCCGACCAGCAGGACCTGTCCCGGGAGGTGATCGGCGAGTACGGCAGCACCTCGGCGGCGCGTGCCCGTGGCCGCTTCACTCGCAACTTCGTGGTGCAGGGCAGCGCCGCCGACTGGGCCCTGCTGGTCCTGGCGGGCCTGCGTCAGGCGCTAACCCGGGCGGGGCTCCGCGCCGAGCTGGTCTTCTTCCAGCATGACGAGGTAATGGTGCACTGTCCGTCGGAGGAGGCGGCGACGGTCGCCGAAATGATCACCGCCGCGGCCGATACCGCAGGTCGACTGGCCTTCGGGCCGACACCGGTGCGGTTTCCGTTCACCACGGCGGTGGTGGAATGCTACGGGGACGCCAAGTAGGGTCCGGGGCAGTTCAGTCCTCGTCCGGATATCCCCATTCCAGATCGATGTCCGCCTCCGGCGCAATCCCGCGAATGGCATCCGTGACGTCGCGTTCGAAGATCTTGCTCCACTCGCCGAACCCGCGGACGATGATCGGGCCGTTCTCGCTGGAAGCCTTCACCCAGGGCGGGTTGTGGAAGACGCTCACCTGCACCCACGAGTCGATCCCGTGCTCCTTCGACACCTGCTCCACCGCCACCTCGATGGCGTCGGCTTCCGCTGGCGAGGAGAGCTTTTCGACGTACAGCGAGAGGTGAATGTTCACGGACATCAGCGATACCCTCCTGCGATCCCTAACGATCTGGACTGTATCCGCCGCCTATCCACTGCCCGAAACGCGGGCTTGGATTACACCGCACAGCGCCGATTTGCGCGACTTCGTTCTCGCCGGTGCAACTGCCCGCGGGCGAGTAGTTCGGCGGTGGCGCATGATCGGTGCGAGCACGAAGTCCGCGCCGTGGTGCAAGTCTGTCGGTAGAGGCGGCGTACGCCGAGCAGAAGCAGCGCGGTGGTGGCGGACACGCACCACCGGAGCGCCTGCGCCGATGTGGTCGGCGAGTACATACGGCCTATTGAGAACCGAACGGCATGGCGACGATCTGATGCGGATCGTCGTAGATGATGTCGCCTGGGGCATCTGTCTCCAGGCGTATCCAACCGACGTGGTGCGCATCGAGAATGGACAGATAGTCGGCAACCGGTGCGATCAGATCGGTCGCAGAGGATTTGAACCAGGCGGTGGCGCCGGGGTGGCGTGTTCGATCGTATACGGAAGGGTCTACGCGGCCCGGGTCGGCGAGATTTGCGTTGTACCAGGCGTTCATACAGCGGCGGTACTCTTCCTGCGCGGGTGTCAGACAGCCGTCCCGAGACAATCCGTTGACGAGAGCGAACACTCCCGGAAAGCGACCACGACGATTCGGGGCCGATGACTGGAATCGGATGAACCGTTCGGTCGCCGATGGCTGCGCGAAGTCCATTCGGTCAGCGGACCAGACCGATGGGACCACCGCAACATAGCGGTCGAACTCGGACCGTTCGGCTGCGCAACCGGCGCCGAGATGCCCGCGCCGTGACAGAACGGGATCGCCGGTCCGGTCGCCGCGTCTACGACGAGGCGCGCATCTCGCCGGCGGACAGCGTCACGGGTGGGCGCCACCGCGAAGCCAGTCGGTCCACGGAATGCTCCAATCGCCGTTCTGCCAGATATCGAGTGGGTCGCCGCCGGTGTCGCGGACCTCGACGACGTCGCCGGGGATGACGAAGTCGTAGAACCATGCGGCGTCGGCAGGGGAGAGGTTCAGGCAGCCGTGTGAGACGTTGGTGTTGCCTTGGGCCCACATGCTCGCGGCCAATGCGTGCACGAAGATGCCGTCGTGGCTGATGCGGACCGCATGGTTGATGCTCGTGCGGTAGCCGAGCGCGGAGCTGGTGGGCAGGCCGTAGGTGGCGGAGTCCATGATCACCGGGTCTTTTCGGTCCAGCACGGTGTAGATGCCCGGGGGAGTCCAGAACGACAAGGCTCTGCCGCCGACGACCGCGGTGCCGCCCATGCCCATCGACGTCGGCATGGTTCGTACCAAGTTGCCGTTTTCGAAGACCTCGATCTGTTTGGTGTCGTCGTCCGCGACCGCGACGTGCGCGGGCCCGATGATCACCGAGACCTGTTGGTCACGCATTCCGTAGCGGCCGTCCCCGAGCGGGCGGCCGAAGAGTTCGGCCGAAATCGCGATCTGGGTGCCCGGTGCGTGATAGTGCTCCGGCCGCCAGTGTGCGTTCTGATCGTCGAGCCAGTACCAGGCACCGTTGACAGCAGGCTGAGCGGTGACCTTCAGGTGGCGTTCCGCGGCTGCCCGATCGACGGGTTCGCCGAAATGGGCGACGAGAACGAAACCTACTCCGTAGGTGTCGTTCTCGGCCAACTCGACGAGATTGGCCGAGCGTAAGGAGACGTCGATGAGCTGTTGCGGCGCTACCGTCGTGCAGGTTGCCGTCGCGATGACGTCGCCGGTTTCGCCGTGAGCCACGGCTCTCGCTGTGTAGGTGTGTCCGTAGCCGAGTGGTTCGGCGCTGGTCCAGGTTCGTTGATCGGGTGCCGACGTGCCCGGCAGCGATCGGCCCGTCTCATCGATCCATTCGACCGACCGCAGCGTCCCGGCGGTGACGGTGATCGTGCCGTGGCTGCGCGCATCGACATCGGGGGTGCCGGGCGGAGGATCGAACCGGATGGTGGCGGGTTCGGGTGGCGGCGTGAGTTCGCGCGCCCACCCGCATCCGGCCAGGGCGAGGCCACCCGCACCGGCGAAGCCGATCAACAGCCGACGACGTCCCAATTCCACCGTCTCTCCCTTCTCCGGGGTGCTGGGCCGACCTCCGCCCGTCAGCATGCGGCAGCCACGCGCCGCTCGTGACACCGACGACCTGCATCTCCACCGATCCGCCGCACAACCGAGACCGTTCCTCGATCGGTCCGGAGCCTCGCGAAACGGTCATCGGTCTTCTGCGAAACCGCAAGTCACAGGGTCTGGTGACGCATCGACCAGCGTTCGGGACGGGCGTGCTTCCATCACCGGGAAGGCAAGCACCGATGCTCGGCATCGCGCGGATCGGCGCAGACGGTGAACACCGGGAACCTGTCTTCCTCGGGATGTGGCTGGAAGTGGACGCGCACCGCTTCTCCCCGGAGCGGAGGGATGTCCCCTTCGATGGAGGTGTACACCCACGGGCCGTCATCCAGCTCGACAATGGCGATGGTCAACGGCACCAGATCGCCGCGCCGGTCGGACGGGGCCCGATCCACTACCCGCCACGACACGATCGAACCGGCGCCGGACGACGGCACACGCACCAGATCCTGCGATCCGCAGGACGAGCACCCGGCAGTCAGCGGCGCGAACAGCTTGTCGCATATCGCGCAACGGCGAATCATCAACATGTCGTCCGCGCGCTCGGCGATGCCGTCGCCGACGACAGTCGCAGCGTCGTTCGTATCGTGTGCGTGCATTGTGAGCCTCCGCAGAATGGTGCCGGTGGGTTCTCTCCAGAGTGGTCCGGTCGGCGCAATGCGGCGACGGTCGAATTACCTACGGCATACCTATTTTTTCGGAAGGCGCGGCGTGGTCGGCGACGCGGGCAGCGCCTGTTTTCAGCCGCTGAGCAGGGTGAATCTCGCTCGCATGTGCTGTGCGGCGATCCGCGCGCCTCGCGGACCGGAGCGCTGAGAGACCGCCCATACGTAGTCGGCTGTGCAGGTCGCATGCCCGCAAACAGGGGAGAGCGCCGGCCCACGCCAGGCACTTCTCCGACCAGATCGCGCGGAAGTTGGATCAAGCGGCGATCCCTTTCACGGGCAGCTGTCACGTGGTTGCCGCGGCGCGGCGAACCGCCCTCGATGACAACAACCGCGCGTCAGCATCCGCTCGTGGGGTGGCACCGCCAACCGTTGTCATATGTCACCTGGAACCGGTCAGCCGCGCCGAAGGCGGCTGCGGTCGCAGCGCAGGCCGCCGCTCGCATAGCCGTCGGCACAGTATCGACCAAGCTCATGCCTGCCCACACCAGTCGCACCGTCCAAGCGGATGCGTCGATACCGAACTGGCCGAGTGCGTCCACAGCATCAGCTGCTCCCGCGAGCGCCGCGGCAACTTCCTCCTCGTCCAACTTCGGCTGCGCGGACGTAGTGTCGGCCGGATCGACCGCCCAAACGACGGCGCCCCCGCGACCTGGATCGGCGCGAGCGAGAACCACCCGGACATGTGCGAAAGCACCCCGCCCACCGCCGTGACGCTTCAGCCGGTATTCCCCCACAGGCCCTTCACTCGCTGGCATGGGAAAGAGTCTCGCCAGGCGCTCTCGGCCAGCGCAAGCGCATTCCCGCGTGGGATCACCGACCTCTTCCTACGGCTTGGCCGACGAGGTGATCGGCTGTCCGGTTGGGGCTGCGGAGTCCGGCACTCCGGCGTAGTCGGGCAGTTCGACGCCGTTGATCGCGCGCTCGATCAGATCGGTGAACCATTCTTCGGTGAAATCGGGGCTGGGCTCGGCGCCCGGCCCGGAGACGTCGCGGCTGCGCGCGTGCAACCGGCCGATCTCCTGGTTGGCTTCGACGAACGAGCGCATCCGCCTTTCGTAGCCGGCGAACCCGGCTTCCGGGTCCCACTCCGCGGCGGCTAGTTCTCCGGCCAGTAGGTAGGCGCCGACCAGGGCCAGCCCGGTGCCCTGGCCGGACATCGGCGACGAGCTGAATGCCGCGTCCCCGAGCAGCCCCACCCGTCCGCTCGACCAGCGGTCCATCACGACTTGGGCGACCTGGTCGAGGTAGAAGTCCGGGGTGTCGTCCAGGTGCGCGAGAATGCGCGGGGCCAACCAGCCCAGGCCGGCCATCCGCTCGCGCAGCAGGCGCTTCTGAGCCTCGACGTCACGGTAGTCGACGTCGAGGTCGGCCGCGGGAAAGGAGAACATGGCCATCGCCCGGGTGGCGTCCTGGATGGGCCGCAGGCCGGCGGAGCGCCCGGACTCCTGGTAGTCGATCAGCCAGCGGTCCAGCCCGAACTCGTTGGGCACGCTGTAGAAGGCCAGCACGTGCCCGAGGTGGCGGACGAAACGCTCGTGCGGTCCGAAGACCATCGCCCGTAGTGCCGAGTGCAGCCCGTCCGCCCCGACCACCAGGTCGAAGCGCCGCCGGTCGCCGCCCGCGAATGCCACCTCGACGCCGTCCGCGTCCTGGGCGAACTCGGCGATCCGGTCGCCGAAGATGTACTCGACATCGTCGCGGGTGGCGTCGTAGAGCACCCGGGACAGGTCCCCGCGCAGGATCTCGATCTCCGAGATGTACCCGTCGCCGCCGTCGTCGTCGGCACGGTAGGTCTCCAGCACGTTCCCGTCCACATCCACTGTGTACGCGCCGGCGGTCTCGGTGCAGGCCGCGCGCACCGCCGCGTCCAGCCCCATGCGCCGGATGACCTCCTTGGCCACCCCGCGCGCGTCGACCGCCTGCCCGCCCGGACGCAACGCGGGTGCCCGCTCCACCACGGTCACCTCGGCCCCCCGCCGGCGCAGCCAGTAGGCCAGCGCGGGCCCCGCGATGCTCGCCCCGGCCACCAACACCCTGATACCACTCACCACTGCCTCCATGTGTTTCCTCCCGCGCTGGAACGGTCCCAGCACAGACCCACCGCTGTCGGTGTATCCAGCGATATCGACGCCCGATCCACACAGAATTCATCGGTGCGGCCGAGATCGTGCCCACGCTCCCGCCAACACCCTGAACGCGACCATCCGCATCAGTCGGTACTCGCTGCCCAAACGCGCGAACCTCCAAGTCCGGCTCCGGCCCGTGCAGAACGCGTGAACCCGGGTGCCGGGTTGATCGCGGGGCGGCCGATGGATCTCCGATGGAGCGCAGTGGCCATGACAGGATCTCGGTTATGCCGATCTCCACCAGTTCGTTCGACCATGTCCGCTTGACGGTGACCGACATCGACCGATCCCGGGCCTTCTATGACGCCGTGTTCGGATGGCCGATCGCTTGGGAGTGTCCCGCCGACGCGGACGAAACCACTCGTGCGCGATTCGGTTTCCTCTTCGGTGGTGTGATCTACCAAATGGGTGATGCGCTGCTCGGACTTCGTCCTGTCGCCAGCGACGAGTTCGACGAGGATCGAGTAGGACTCGACCACCTCGCCTTCGCCCTCGCCACTCGGGCGGATCTCGATTCGGCGGCTGCCTTGCTCGATGAACTCGGCATCGCGCACGCGGGGGTGAAGGATCTCGGTCCCATGTACATTCTGGAATTCCGCGATCCGGACAATATCGCGCTGGAATTGGTTGTACGCAAACAGTAAGCGCTTCGTCGCGCAGGCGCGGCACCACAGGTGCCGCGCCAAGCCGGTGAGCACCGTGCTCGAGCGCGCCAGAGTACGTGGGGTGGAGCGCTACTCACGCACATTCATCCGCGCCGACACCAGGTCACCGCTACTTCGGATCAGGTTCGCCGGTGATGTGCCCGGTCTCGGGCGTCGTAATCCTGTCGGGCCTGTTCGACCTTGTCCAGGTTCACCGACCATTCGGCGAGTGTGGCGAACAGTGGCGCCAGACTGCGCCCCAGTTCGCTGATCTCGTACTCCACCCGGGGTGGGACCTCGGGGTGATAGGTGCGCACGACGAGCCCGTCGCGTTCCAGTTGCCGGAGCCGCTGCGTCAGCACCTTGGGCGTGACCGTTGTGATGCGGCGTTCCAGCTCGCTGAACCGTTGCCGCCCGAATTCGTTGAGCGTCCACAGGATCGGCGTGGTCCAGCGGCTGAAGACGAGATCGACCACCGGAGCGATCGGGCACGCCAGTTCCGGAGGGACCTGCGATGTGGTCTCGGTCACCTGCAACCCACTTTCCCCTAGGTACCTACTAGCTCTTGGACAGTACCGTCACCGAGTGCATCGAACAATCGAGGAACAGGAGACACAGATGATCGTGGTGACGGGAGCGACCGGAAATGTGGGGCAGCCGCTCGTGCAGGCACTCGTCCGGGCTGGTGAGCCGGTGATCGCAGTGTCCCGGAGTGCGGTCGGGGTTCCTGCGGGCGTCCGGCATCACCAGGCCGACTTGACCGAGCCGCAGAGCCTCGAGCCGGCCCTGCGGGGAGCTGCGGCGATATTTCTGCTGACCTCCCCGGACTTCTTGGCAGCCAACGGCGATCTCGAAGCCGTGCTCGACGTCGTGCGTGCGGCCGATGTGCCGCGCGTGGTTATGTTGTCGTCCCTTGGCGTCGGCACGGGACGACACCCTTCGGCGCTGGAAGACGCTGTCGTGCAGTCGGGTCTGGAATGGACGATGTTGCGGCCGGGTAACTTCGACTCCAACTCGCTTCAATGGGCCGATATGGTCCGTACACAGCGGGTGGTCGCGGCGCCGTTCGGCGATGTCGCGATCCCGGCCGTCGATCCGGCCGACATCGCCGAGGTAGCCGCCGTCGCGCTGCGTGAGCCAGGACACCAGGGCAGCATCTATACGCTGACCGGGCCGGAACCGATCTCACCCCGGCAGCAGGCCGCGGCGATCGGCGCCGCATTGGGTGAGTCGGTGCGGTTCGTCGAGCAGAGCCGAGCGGAAGCGCGGGCCCAGATGCTGACATACATGCCCGAGCCGGTCGTGGAGGCCACACTCGGCGTGCTCGGCACACCGTCCGCCGCCGAGCGAGCCGTGAGCCCCGATATCGAACGACTCCTGGGACGCCCGCCCCGCACCTTCTCCGAATGGATGGCACGCACCATCACGGCGTTCAAGTGACCCGCCACAAGCCGCTGTCGGCCTCGGCCGAGGCGTTCTTGGCCGAACCGCTGTCCGCCACACTGACGACCATTCGGCCGGACGGTTCACCGCACGCAACGCCGGTCCGCTTCACCTGGGAGAGTGACCTGCGGCTGGCGAGGGTCATGACGGTCGGCTCCTCGCGCAAGGCCCGCAACCTGGCGGCGAATCCGGGCAGCCGCGTCGCCCTGTGCCAGGTGGACGGTTTCCGCTGGATCACGCTCGAGGGCACGGCGACCATGTCGGACGATTCACGCGCGGTGGCCGACGGCGCGTCCCGGTACCTCAGGCGTTATCAGTCGCCGCCGCCGAACCCGCCAGGGCGGGTCGTCCTCATGATCGCGGTGGACAACGTCATGACCCTCAACACCTGACCTCGATGGTCGAACCGAATTCCAACACGGAGTAAGCACATGCCTGTCGCACACGTCCTCGACTCGACGATCTACTACCAGGAGATGGGCACCGGGGTGCCGCTGATCTTCCTGCACGGCAACCCCACCTCCTCGCACATGTGGCGGCACATCCTTCCGGCCGTCGGCGGCTCCGGCCGCAGGCTGGCGCCCGACCTGATCGGGATGGGGAACTCGGGCAAGCCGGACATCGCCTACACCTTCGATGATCACTCTCGATACCTCGACGCGTGGTTCGACGCCCTCGGCCTGGACGACGTCATCCTGATCGGGCACGACTGGGGCGGGGCGCTCGGCTTCGACTGGGCAGCCCGCCATCCCGGCCGGGTGCGCGGCACAGCGTTCACCGAGACGATCGTGAAGCCGATGGCTTGGCAGGAATTCCCCGAGGCCGGGCGGGAACTGTTCGAATCCATCAAGACCCCGGGAACCGGCGAGGCGATGATGCTCGACCAGAACATGTTCATCGAGATGCTACCCGGCACCGTCGCTGTTCCCCTCGCCGTGGAAGATCTCGACATCTACCGCAAGCCGTACCCGACGCGCGAGAGTCGCACACCGCTGCTGCAATGGGCGCGTTCGATGCCGCTGGGCGGGGAACCAGCCGACGTCGTGGCCAGAATCGAACGGTACGACGACTGGCTGGCGACCAGTGCCGAGATCCCCAAGCTGCTGCTCAGTTTCCAGCCCGGCCCCGGGTCGATGATGGGACCAGAACTCAACGCATGGTGTGCCGCCAACATCGCCGGTCTGGAAATCGCCGAACATGACCTCATCGCCGGTCACCACACCCCGGAAGACCGACCCGAAGCGATTGCCACCGCCCTCACCTCCTGGCTGGACAAGCACAACCTGCGAGCAGATGGCGGCAGATTGCCGCAGCTGTCCGTGCAAAAGGGGCGCTGACCGGCGGGCTCAACCTCCCGGAGCGCCACCGGTGCAAGCGTGAGATGCCGTTCGACTTACCACTACGTTGCGCCACCGACGGGATGGCGGTGGTGTTTGCGAGGCGAGAACCTGTCAAACCGCAGAGTATGTCGAACGGTCTCACAGCAGTTCATCATCGGCGAGCGGACATTCGCGGAATCGACACCTTCTACCGGGAAGCGGGCCCTGCCGATGCCCCTGTCCTGCTGTTACCGCATGGCTATCCCGGGTCGTCCTATGTGTACCGTGGGCTCCTGGCGGCATTGGGTGTTCGGTGGCGACTGATAGCTCCGGATCTGCCCGGTTTCGGCTACAGCGCCACCCCGTCTCCGGAAGAGTTCGCCTACACCTTCGATGGGTACGCCGGGTTCCTGCAAGCGTTCGTGGACGAGTTGGCGCTCTCGGAATATGTTCTCTACCTGCATGATTACGGCTCTCAGTTCGGTTTCCGGCTCGCTTTGGCCGCGCCTGATCGAGCGCGGGGACTGATCATCCAGAACGGTGACATATACGCGGACGCCTTCGGTCCCAAATATGACTTCCTGACCAAGCTGTGGAATGATCCTGGCCCCGAATCGCGCCACCGCATGGCTCAGCACGTGAGCCTGGAAGGATTTCGCAGCGAGTACTTGGGCGAATTGCCCGACGCGATGGCGGCACGGATCAGCCCCGACCTCTGGACTTTGCACTGGACACTGATGTGCACACCGCAACGCACGGCCAATCTGATCCGACTGCTGGAAGATCAGCCTTCCACTTTGGGCTGGTTCCCGAAGGAACAGCAGTACTTGCGCGAGCAGGCCCCACCCACTCTCATCGTGTGGGGTGTCCATGACGGATACATGCCCGAGCAGTCGGCCCGCGCCTACACGCGTGATCTCCCGGATGTTCCGCTGCATCTGTTCGGCGGTGGGCATTGGCTGCTGGAAACACATCTGGCCGAAGTCGTCCCGCTGGCAGACGAGTTCCTGGCACAGGTCTATGGCGTCGACCGGCGTCTCGGTACTGCAACGGCGCTCAGGTGAGTGGGTGTCATCGTCGCCGGTAGTGGGATAGGCGGGCTTGGTGTTGTCGTGATCACCACCGTATGGCGCTGAAATCTATCGGTTGAGGGCGAAGGGCTTTGACACGTTCCGCCAGGCCCCGCATCCGGAGCGCCATCTCGTCCGCCGGAAGCTGTCGGCGATCCCCATGACCGGGCAGCAGCCATTCGAAACGAAGCCGATCAGCCGATCGCGCCAGCGACTCGGCCAGTACTTCGACCGAATACCAGGTGACGGTCTCGGCGATTTCGATGTCTTCGGTGGTGCGGGACCAATACAGGCTGTCCCCGCTGAAACAGTATCGGTCGTCGACCATATAAAGCACGCTTCCCTCGGTGCGGCCCGGAAACGGATGCGCCATTACACCGTCGACGATCTCCACGGGATCGGTTCCCCGTATTATCTGATCGGCATCCGGGGCCGAATCGAGATCACCCTCGTGAATCCACAGTCGTGCCCGGAACCGGTCCGCGTAGCGTCGGCCGTGCGCGGCGTGATCACGGTGGGTCAGCAGAACGTCCGTCACCACGCCGAGCGTCTCGTATCGCGCTGCCAGCGACTCGCTCCAGCGTGGCGTATCGACCATGAGGTTGCCGCCGCGGCGTCGCAGCAGATAGGAGTTGGCTCCCGCAGTGTGCGACGAATTGTGGCCACACAGGTGAACACCCTCGTCCAGGCGCATCGGGAAAGGGTCGAACGCCGTGTCGAGCGGCACGTTCCCACGCCGAACCGATCGGGTTTGACAGGCGAATGCTGCCGCGGCCAGAGCCCTTTCCTCGGATTCGTCGCGCGGTTGACGCGACGAGGCCACCCGCTCGACTGACCACCGAGGTGCCGTTGCAGTGTCAGATGAGATCCGAGGTCCGGTTTCCGCATCGCCGGTGTGGGTAGTTCCGCTGGCACGCAGGAAAGTTCGTGCTGGATCGAGACTTCGGCCGTGGGAGACGATGCGGATGTCGAGTTTGTCGACGGCAGTTCAGGGCACGGCTCGGGCCCGGTCGCGGGTGCTCTGCACGGTCCGGTGGGAGGAACAATGACTCATTCGCTGATGAAGGTGGTCGCCACGGCGGCTCTGGCGTGCGGCCCGGTCTCGGTCGGCACAGGAACGGCGGTCGCTGTTCCGCAGCTACCGCCACCGCCGATCGGCGGTGGATCGGGAATCGTGATCGACGACGAGGCCGAGTGCACGCTGACCACTATCGGCCACGACGCAGAGGGCCGGTTGATAGGTCTGACGGCGGGCCATTGCGGCGACCCCGGCGCGCGCGTCACGTCCCTGACCTATCCCAGCTACGGGGTGCTGGGGCGCTTCGTCCACGCCGATCACGAACTGGACTACGCGATCATCGAATTCGATGCCGCACGGGTGGATCCCGCCCGGGACATCGGTGGATTCCGCATCGACGGGCTCGGCGCTCCCGCGCAGTTTCCCGACGTCGTCTGCAAGAAGGGCCGGACCACCGGTCAGACCTGTGGCGTCGCCTGGGGCGACATGATGGGCGACAGCAGGGACACCTGGACCCAGATGTGTGTGCTCAAAGGCGATTCCGGCGCGCCGGTGGTGATCGGTTCCACCCTGGTCGGGATGGTCAACGCCTATCTGGGAATCGGGTGTTTGGGGCCCGAGGTAGGAACCGACATCAACGCGATACTCGCCGATATCGACGCCCGCAACGACATTGGCGCGGGATTCCGTCCCATCTGATACGCACGAGTCGATTCATGCCCGGCCAAGGGCGATACCGCATCCCGCGAGGACCCAGTCTGCGATGTCGGACATCCGATGAGCGCTTGCGCTGCCGGGGTGAGAGGCCGAGGCGGGGTGACGGCGTCCCCGGTCCGCCTCGGCCTCGAGAGAGCGAGCATAACCCGGGCCGGTGAACGCCGACCCGCACGAACGCATTGGTGATCGGGCTATGGGCGGGTCACCTCGGTGGCTTGGAGGTTGCGCAGGATGCCGTCACCGGCCTCGTGCTGAGACGGGTAGAGCAGTTGCACGGCCACGGTCAGGGGTGTGCCGGGCTCGATGGTGTGGGTGTCATCCGGTGTGGCGATGACGACCGATCCGCCGGTGCCGTCCTCGAGCACCTTGTACCACTGCGTCTGCTGGGGATTGATGCGAGTTCGTGGCGGGACGTCGAAGCGGATCTCCCACCACACCACCCGCTGCTCGTGGGCGGCCAAGGTGAGGTCATAGCTGATGACCCAGCCCTTCGCGTCCTCGGGCCAGGTCTGGGGCCACTGCCCGACGATCACGGGGGAGACGGTGACGGGGGGCCTGTCGACCTCGGTGGTGACCGAGCCGTAGTGCCGTTCGGCGGTGTTGGCGCGTGAGGGAGAGGTGATGAGGCTGGTGCAGGTGAGCCGGCCCTCGAATTGCGGGTCGATGGTGCCGGTCAGCTTGATGACCGCTTTGCTGCCCTTGGGCAGGTCGATCGGCATGTGTAAGCCGTCGCTGACCGAACCGGTGCCGCAGACGGCCCCGTTCTCGGGCTGGCAGGTCACCTCCAGATCGGTCAGCTCTGTCGGGATGGCGGCGTCCAGCACGGCGTCAGGGGCGTCGTTGGGGCCGAGATTCTGCACGCCGATGGTGTAGGTGATCCGATGCCCCGACTGCGCTGTCTGCGGGCCGCTGATCTCGAGCGGCATTTCCGCGGGCAAGGTCACCTTGAGGTTCCTGATGCGGTGGTAGGCGGTCGCGGCGCCGGTTCCGGCTGCGAAGCCCAATTTGAGGGTTTCGGGCATGGCTGGCTGACCGCTGGCGCCGGCGAGATCGAAGTTGTCGATCAGCAGGGTGCCGTTGGGATTGGTTTTGTCGGCGTGGCGCACGGTGAGCCGTCCCCCGATGATGGAGACCTGGATGTGGGCGCCGCGCTCCCACGCCGCGCGGAATCCGCCCGGCACCTGCACGCCGGTGAGCCATGCGAACCCTTCTCGGAGATTGCCCGCTCCGCGCACCCCGACCGTGTTGGGCCGTTGCGCGCCGCCTCCGGTACCGGCCAGCGGTGTGGCGTAGTTCCCGTAGTTGTCGAAGCCGACGCCGACGAACCCGGCGGTGACTCCCGGCGCGACGATCTGCCCGGGCGAGGACTTCGTGACCGAATAACCGAGTGCGGCGCCGATGCCGCCCGGCTGCGTCGTCTGCGCGCCGTCGATCACGTACACGCTGAAGCCGTCACCGAGCATGGCCGCTCCCTCGCAGGAGTAGTCGAAGTCGATGGTGACCCCCAGCGTGGAGGAGAACGCCTGGTCGAGGAACGCCGTCCCGGCCTTGGAATTGGCGTTGGGAGTCAGCTCCAGACTGCCGTCGTGCAGCCGCGCGCTGCCCAGCAGCTGCCAGTGTGGGTTGGTCGGCGCCTCCTGGGTGAACGATTCAACGATCGGGAACTGCGCCTGCTGGATGGTGACCGGTGCATACGTCGTCATATCGAATCCTCCTCGCTGCCGCATATGCCATGAGATGAGCGATTACGCCACACAGATCGACTCCGCCGCAGATCCAGCGAAGCCCCGGTTCATCGATGCCGCTCCCGGCCGGCAGCCAAGAGCCGCACCGTCGACAGTAGGAACATCCGAGCGCTGCCGATTCACCTCTTTCGAGTGAATCGGGGCAGCCGCCACCGCCGTCCACCGCCATTCCGCACGACCCGGGCTTTCCGTTCTCGCCGACCCTGACGCGTCTGGTGCCGACCAGTTGTTCCGCGATCATCGACGCGGTCACCGTGCGGCAGGAGCAGCCTGGCACGTTCGGCGTGCGGGTGAAGGTCACCCAAACCGGGGAAGGCTGCGCGGACTGGAAGGTCGCCGTTCGCTTCAAGAACCTGGATACCGGGTACGCGGACGGCCAGCAGCACCGTGTCGTGAACGGTGTGGTCCAGCACACGGTGGACGGCGTGATCGTCGGTTTCGGCACGGCGCCGGGCGCCGGCAGGGTGGAGGCCCGGATCGTCGCGCTGGATGCGAACGATAGGGAAATGGAGCAGATCTCGGGTACGGCGACGTTCACACTGAGCTGAGCGCGGGCGCTGTGTCCAGTGATCGTCGGACACGGCACACTCGGCATTCAGTCACCTCCCCGGTGGTCACCAGTTCGCGCCATTCACGACCGGATGTTCCGAACGGCGGCTCCGATCGCGCGACGCAGTCCGTCACGCCAGTGAGGGAGTGGCTCGAGGCCGCAGTCGATCCACGATGAATTCGACAGAACAGCATTCCGGGGACGGGTTGCGGCATCTCGGAAATCCGCTGTGACGCAGGGCCGCAACAGGTCCACATCCAGGCCCGCCGCTTCCAGGATTGCTCGAGCGAACTGGTATTTGGATGCGCCACCACCTCCTGTCGCGTGGAGCAGGCGCGATGGATTCGGGTGCGCGACGAGGTCGAACAGTGCGGATACGAGATCATCGACATAGGTGGGGGATGCGATCTGGTCGGTAACGACCGCGACGTGCTCGCCCCGGGAGCACCGTCGGACGAGTGCAGCCGGGAAATCCTGATCTATCCCCGAGTACAGCCACATGGTGCGGACGATCCGCGCATCGGGCAACGCCGCACGGACCGCCTTCTCACCTGCCAGCTTCGATTTTCCGTACACGCTCGAAGGGGCAGTGGGCGACGAGGTTTCCCACGGACTCGACGCCGCCCCGTCGAAGACGTACGCGGTCGAGATGTGCACCAGTCGGGCTCCCTTGTCCGCGCAGGCTCGGGCCAGCAGGCCCGGGCCGACCGCGTTGACGGCGAACGCCTTATCGACTTCGGTCTCGGCGGCGTCTACGCCGGTGTAGGCCGCGCAGTTGACGACCACGTCGCCGGGGCCGATGGTGTCGTTCACCGCCGTCGCATCGGTGATGTCGAGTTCTTTCGATCCGAACCCGAGTACATGTCGATCAGCGCGGCGAAAGGGACTCGTAGCCTTCGTTATTCCGCTGCCCAGCAGTCCGTCGGCGCCGGTCACCACCAGCCTGCTCACCGCTCGTCCTCGACGGAGTGCCGCACGAGCCGGACCGGGGAGCGCCGGAAGCCGGAAACATATTCTCGGATCGAGGCGATCATGTAGTCGGTCATCTCGTCGGTTATGCCCGGGTATACGCCGACCCAAAAGGTGTTGTCGGCGACGTAGTCGCTGGCCGCCAAGTCTCCGGAGATACGGCAGTCGATATTCGAGTACGCCGGATGACGGAGGAGATTTCCGGCGAAGAGGCCACGGGTCGCTATTCTGCGGCCTTCGAGGAAGTTGACGATGTCGATGCGACCGAAGGGCGCGTCCGGCAGCACCGTGAGGGCGAATCCGAACCAGCTGGGATCGCTGCCAGGGGTCGGTTCCGGCAGGCGAAGATGGTCGATCCCGTCCAGACCTTCGCGCAGTCGACGCCAGTTGTGACGCCGGCGCGCGCAGAAGTCGTCCAGTCGGGCCAGCTGGGAGAGTCCGAGCGCAGCCTGGATATCTGTGGTCTTCAGGTTGTAGCCGATATGCGAATAGATGTACTTGTGGTCGTATCCGTAGGGAAGGCCGCCCAACTGTTGGGTGAACCTCTTCCCGCACCGGTTGCTCTCGCCCGGCTCGCACCAGCAGTCGCGTCCCCAATCGCGCAGCGACTTCACGACGCGAGCCGTGGTCAGGTCGTTGGTCAGTACACATCCGCCCTCACCCGTGGTCAAATGGTGCGCCGGATAGAAGCTGATGGTGGCCAGATCGCCGAAGGTGCCGGTCAGGCGCGAGTGGTATGTCGATCCGACCGCATCGCAATTGTCTTCGATCAGGAACATCCCGCGCTCCGCGCACAACGCGGAGATCTCTGCCACCGGAAACGGGTTACCGAGCGTGTGTGCCAGTACGACGGCACGTGTTCTCGGGCCGATCGCCGCCGCCACGGCTTCCGGTGTCGTGTTGTACGTGGCGGAGTCGATGTCTACGAACACCGGTTTCAACCCGTTCTGCAGTATCGGGTTCACTGTCGTCGGGAAACCGGCGGCAGCGGTGATCACCTCGTCTCCGGGGCGCAGCCGGCTGTCGCCCAGCTCCGGGGCGGTCAACGTGGTGACCGCGAGCAGGTTCGCCGAGGATCCGGAGTTGGTGAGTCGAGCCTTCCGGTGCCCCATTTTCCTGGCGAACTCTTTTTCGAATCGGTGCGCCAGGATTCCCGCCGCGATACGCATATCCAGCGCTGCCTCGGCGACGGCGGCCCGGTCACCGTCGTCGAGGCAGGCGCCGGATGACTGGATCTCGGTGACGCCCGCGACGAAGTGGCGCTCGGGTTGCGCACTGTGAAACCGTCGGATTCTCGTGAGCAGATCGTCTCTGTCGTTCACTCTATTCCTCCCGGTGCGAGCCTGGAACGAGATCTCTGAGGTCGTCGGTGAATGCGGATTGCGGCGGCAGTGCCCACATATGCCGCTTGAGCGCTCGCGCGGCCTGCCGGTAGGCCGGGTCGTCGAGGATTCGCCGGCACGCGGCGAGCACATCCGATGCGGTGACGGTCATGGGGTCGAGGTGAATGCCGGTGCCGAGGGTTTCGCAGCGTCGTGCGTTTCCGGGATGATCCGCGAAGAAGGGAAGTACCAGGTGCGGAACTCCGTAAGTTATCGTGTCGCGCATCGAATTCAACCCGCCGTGCGTGATGAACAGGTCCACGTTCGCCAATACCAGCGACTGGGGGACGTACGGCAGAATGTGAATGTGGGCCGGGAGCGACCGGAACATATCCTGGTACAGCGACGGCAGCGACACGACCGCGGTACACCGGAGCTCGGCCAGAGCCGCGAAGACCTCGCCGTAGATTTCGGCCATTCGGTCCCTGAACCGCGGCGAGAAGGGGCCGATGGAGCCCAGTGAGAGATAGACGATCGGTCTATCGCCAGGCATCGACGTGAACACGTCCGGAAGCAGTTGATCATTGCGACGTACCGGGGGTTCGTGCCGGTAACGGACCAACGGGGTGTCGAGATCGGCGTTATTGAATTCCCTCGGCGTCAGGGAGACCGTGAGGTGCCGCAGGATTCCCGGTGTCGGCGGTTCCTCCGGCAGGCCGAGTTTGGCCCGCTGAGCCGTCAGAGCGGGCCGGATCAGGTCTTCGTGGAGGTCTCGCACCAGCCGCAGTGGGCCGATATCCACCGTGACATGAGGTATGCCGAGCACCTCCGCGGCCAGGTAGCCGCCGAATTCCGAGCACTCGTGCACGACGACGTCGGGCCGCCACCGCTCGGACAGGTTCAGTACGTCTTCCGCGACGCGCAGAGCGATCCGGTCACCGAGAAACTCCCTCATGTACATCCGGTCGAACGCGTCTACGTCGCGATCGAGCAGACGTCCGAAAATCGCTGCGTCGAATGCGCGGTCGGCCCACCGCACGCCCGCGTCGACGGTCTCGACACCGTAGTTGCCGCGCAGCCACGCGCCCCACTTCTCGGGTGCCGCGACGCGGACGTCGTGGCCGTCCCCGCTCAGCGCGTCGGCCAGGGTGACCAGTCCGCGGAAGTGGGATTCGAACTGGTTGACGGTCACCAGCACACGCATGCGACCTGCCCGCGAGAAAGCCATGTCGGCAGCGTGACACATTGGGGCACAACGAGGTACATGTTTTCGCGCAACTGGACAAGCGACTGTTTTCAGCGCGGGGCGTGGTCGAGTGAATTGCCCGATGGAAGCGGTGTACGCGGTCGGTCGCGACCGGGCGGGCATGTCCGCGGCCTTCATAGTCCAGCCCACCCACACACGGCAGGGGTCGACGCGCACCGGCTCGGCCGCGGCGGCCGCCGCCGCTCAGGGCCGCGGTCAGGCGCGGCGAGCAGGGGCAGGTACTCCGCGGTCGGCCCGAGGACGTGAGTCTGGCCGCGCCCGGCGGTATGCCCGGGAAAATCGGGGCGCGGGAGGCTCACGCTCGGACCGGGTGCTGCGGCAGAATCATGCGCATCGAGTGTGCGCGGCAAGATGGGTGGTGGCGGCAATCCCTATTTGGAAACCGGACTCGACCCGTCACGCGCAGCGTCGAACCCGGGCGGAAGTGCAACGGCGCACCGCCCAGTTGCAACCCTTCACACTGACCGCTTTCGGCCGGATACTGTCCTCGGCCAGCGGAATCCCGGTCCACATCACCGCCAGCGGCACTCTGCCGCCGTCGGTAGCGGGCAGATGGCTGCGCACCGCCGCGGGAGATCGAATCGAATTCGACGCCGAACTGCCGGACATCGCCCGCATCAACACCGTGCTGCACGAAGCAGGTCACATCCTCTACGGCCACGCCTCGGTCGAGCACCGCGTCGACGCAGGCCAGGCGCTGTGCTCCGTGCTCGGCCCCGCGGCCGTCGCGCACTTCGCGCACGTCCGATATCGATCGGCATACGACACCGGCAGCGAACGCGAAGCCGAGGACTTCGCCAGGCAAACCCTGCGCACGATCTTGTGGAGTGATATCGGCACGGGTGAGTCGGCCGAACTGCGTACAGCGCTCGGTTTCCCACGCACTCGGATCGAGTAGGCGCATGACGCACTTCACCGGCGTGGTCTCGGTGCTCATCCTTCTCGGCGTATGCGCGTTGGGATGGCAGCTCACGCCACAAGGGGCCCGGGGACAGTGGAAGCCCATCGTCATCCTCGGATTGATCTCGCTCAGCTACCTTTTGCTGACCCCGGCGTTCGAAGCCGCGCTCGCGCCGATCCGAGTCAATACCGCATACCTTCTGAGCAATCTGTGCGCTGTTACCGCGATCGTGCTGACCACCCTGTACTGGCGAAACTATCTGTCGGCCGATCCACCGACTCGGCAACGCGTACTCGCGGCGCGCGCGGTATACGGGTCGGTCGGCATAGCTCTGGTATTCCTGTTCATGACGTCACCACAGCAGCCACACGGAATTGGTTTCGGGCGGGAATTCGCTGGGAATCCGCGAATGCAGCTGTACTGGGCCATCCAGGCGATCGTGGCGATGCACGCGATGTCCACCTTGGCCGGCGTGGCCGCCCGCGCCCGTGCGCACGAGCGACGGTGGCGCCGAATGCTTTTGACTGTCCTGACGTGCGCGTCCGTCCTGCTCGTCGGGTACGAGGCCTGGGTGCTGGTGGTGGTCGGTCTGTGGCCGGCCATGCCGCCGTTGTGGGCGCAACGACTCACCAGCTCGTGGCAAGTTGTGGTGAGCCTTCTGCTGGTCGTCGGCACAACCGGTCCGGTCGCGCTGGGGACACTTCGGAGCACCCGGCTGGCTCGCTCCTATATCGAACGGCTCGCACCCCTGCACCATTGGCTGACGCGACGCTATCCGCAGGTGCGATTCCGCTCCCGGGTGAGTAGACGCCCCGAAACGCGCGTCACCGATATGCTCATCGAAATCAGTGATGCCTTACGACTGCTGCAACGCGACGCACCAGCGGTGGCGGCGGCCTACCGGCTCGACCACGACTCGATCCGCGCCGCGGCGCGCGACAATCCCCGCCATGCGGCATACGAACTGACTGCCGCCGAACTCTTCGATACCCGGCACACGTCCAAAGCCGAGCGCGAGCACGCGGGCGGGTAGCGGGGCTGCGTCCACGGTCAGGGTTCCGTGGCCTAACCCGATGTGCCAGGAGGCGAATGGTGTCGAACGAGCCTGGCCGGACGGCCATCGTCGGGGCGGGAAACCCGGATTGGGGTCCCGGTAGTAACCGCCGAAAAGCCAACGGATATGGCGTAGCGGTAGCTGATCGCTGGTGAGGCCCGGTTCGGCCTGCAGTGGAGGCGGACTACTGGTTGGCTTGGCTCCCAACGCTGTTGGTTGGTGTGGGAGGTCGGTTTCGTGGCGACGCGGGTGTTCGCGGATGAGGAGTTGGCGCGTCTGCGGGAGTTCCCGGAGATCGGCCGCGAGGAGTTGTTTCGGTTCTTCACGCTCTCGCCGGCGGATCTGGCGTTCGTCGATCCCGGTCGCGGGCGTGGTCCGGCCGATCGGCTCGGCATCGCGATCGCGTTGTGCACGCTGCCGTGGCTGGGGTTTGTGCCCGATCGCGTGGTGACAGCACCGCCGGTCGCGGTCGCGCGCCTGGCTGAGCAGCTGCGGGTCGACGGTACCGAGATCCGTTCCTACGGCCGCCGT
>NZ_BAFS01000462.1 GCF_000308415.1 Nocardia asiatica NBRC 100129
CGCCAGATCGGCCAGCGCGGGTAGTCGGCTGCGAGGTGGTGAAGGCGGTCTCCGCCGCGGGAGTACCTGTTGAACCCGACCGCCGCGGTGCGTGCTCGCCAGTGATCTCGCCGTGCCGTGTGGTGTTGTGCAGGCCGACAGCGAGGATCGCCGAGCCGAGCGGGCTGAGGGCGTACTGCCACGGCGGCACACCACGACGCCCCACACCGGGGCGGGTACGACGGCAACGGGTGAGCACCCCGCGACGGGTCAGCGCCGTCAGCCTTTTCCGTGCGGTGTCGACGCTGGGGAACAACAGGTCGGCGACCTGGTCGGCACTCAGACCCTGCTCAGCATCGAGCAGCCGCAGCACTTCCAGGTCCCGCTCGGTGAGTCGCTGTCGCTGCGCGGCCACTTCTGAGCCCTGGTCGTCGGCCGAACAGGACAGGAGTTGCAGGGCGCGGTGCTCGACGGTGCTGGTGCGTGCCGGATCGGTGGCTGCCGTGCGCGCGACCAGCCAGTCGAGGAGATCGTGTTCGCCTCGCTGGCGGGTCTTGCGCAACGCCCAGTGCGACAACCCCGTCGAATCGCTTGCCAGAGAGGTCACCGACCGCCCCTCCAGCCGGGTGGCGGCGATCAACTCGGCGACCTCGGCGGTAATCACGTTCTCCGCGACCGCCTCGGCGAGAATCTGTTCGGGATGCCCCGCCGGGGCCCACATCACCTGCACCGGTTCGTCCGCTCTGGTGTCGATGTCGGCTCCAGTGCCGACATCCGCACCGGGCACGGGGGCAGCGGCCTCCCGCCGCACCCAAGCCCGGCCACCACGGAACAGCGCCCACCGCAGTCGGAACCACAGAAACGGGCGCTCGACATCTATGCGCGGCAATTCGGCGAAGAACTCGGCCAACAGATCGGCCTCGATGTCAGCGCGGTCCTCGCGCCGGCGAGGTCCGAACACGCTGGCCATCCCCGCCAACATCGGTGCCGCCATCCCGGCACACGCCAAGGCTGCATCCGAACCGTGGGTTCGAGACCGGCCGATCAGCCACACCCAGACCGCATCCACGGTCTCGATCGGCAGCGCCGGGTCCGACAGCACCTGCCGCAACTGGCCCCAGGTATCGACCTGCCTGCCGAGTCCCGATACCTGATTCCTCACGACAGGTAGCGGGTGATCGGCTATCCGGTCGAGCGCCGACCGCACGACCGCCAGCGGCGAAGCTTCCGCATGATCCGGCCTCTCCGCAGAAATACTGTAATTCGCATTCATTGCCATTCCCCTTGCTCGAAGCGTTGATAAATCCGACTCGGCAAGGACACAGAACGGCCGCCACCAAAAAGCCTCCGAATAACCTCCAAACGACCTCGAGATGACCTCCGGCCGATCACCGATCAGCCGGATTCGACCACACGGAACCGGTACGGGAGCTTGAGCGCGGTGCCGGGAAACTGCTATCTACCAGGGGTTGTGTACGTTTGGTGGCGTTCCGGTGGCGCTGTACACCGCGCGAGAAGCTTTCGGGTGGACCGTCGAAAAATTGGCGTCAGATGTGGCGCTCTACAACTGTGGATATCGAAGATCGATCAGTCGATTTGCATAGTTTTCGGGACGGTTCGATGTCCAAAAACGGCGAATTCGTGAGGAGTTGACCAGTGCACACATCCCATGCACTGGAATCGACAAGGACCGCGCCGATGACCGAACACACCCCAGTCCGCCGCCGTCGCCACACCGGCTCGTCCGGCTCGCGCCGCGCTCCGGCGGCCGAGGTTCCCTCAACCATCTGGGCCTCCGGAACCGACCCGATCGACCCCACCGACCAATGGCCGACGCCGATCGTCTCCCGCGCCGTCACCGAGTTCTCCCGCCCCGGAGACCAAGTGCTGCTGGCGCCCCCGGCCTCAACCGCCCCCGACACACCCTTCCCGACGCCGGACACTGCCGACGTGCTCGCCGTGATCGACAGCCTCGGCCGCGACAGCCTGATCGAACGCCCCGATGCTCACCAACATCGGCCACCGCACGAAGGAGCTGTTGCCCTCGTCCTGGCCAGCCTGCTCGCTCCCGAGGCCACATCACCTTCGGCAGTCGACGAGATCGTCGCGCTCGCCGCAACCCGGTTGAACCCCGGCGGCGTGCTTGTCGTGTTCACCCGCTGCACGCACACCCGCGACGGTGTCCTGCTCGATCCGACCGGCTGGACAGTAGCCGCCGGTCAGGCCGCCGACCTGCTGTTCCTTCAGCACATCGTCGCCGTCCCGATCGCGGGCGACACCGTCGCGGCACCCGGACTCGACAACACCGGGCACGCCCGCACGCACAGCATCGTGCATACCGATATCACCGTTCTTTTGCGCCCCTGATCGCCGCAGTGGCCCTGCCGTACTGGGCCCCGCCGTACGACGCTGGGCACACGATGGCGGCATGTAGCTCCTGACCACCGAATCTCGAATCGAGGCACCTTTCGATGACCGCAACCCACAAAACGGAGAACAACATCGCCGCGGTATCGGTATGGCCGACCGCGCAGGCCGCGCCCGCTACTCAACGCACCGGCCGCTACCACCCCGACAGCGTCAAACACCCCGCGAAAATGCTGCCCGCCATCGCCGCCCACGCCATCGAGGCATACACCCACCCCGGGGACCTGGTCCTGGACCCGATGTGCGGCATCGGCACCACCCTCGTCGAGGCCCTGCACCGAGGCCGCCGCGCCATCGGCGTCGAATACGAAACCCGATGGGCCGACCTCGCCCGCACCAACATCGACCTCGCCTACGGTGCCGGCATCGACCTCGACGCTGCCGTCTACCAAGGCGACGCCCGAAAACTTCCAACTCTGCTTCCTGCCGACCTGCGCGGCCAGGTCGACCTCGTCATCACCTCACCCCCATACGGCGACTCCACCCACGGTCACGTCCGAGTCAAGCCCGGCGAAGGCGTCCGCAAGTACGACCACCGCTACGGAGCCGTCCTCGACCGCGGCAACCTCGCCAACGTCGGCATCGGCCGGCTCCTGACCGGATTCACCAGAATCCTCACCGGCGTCGCCGACTACCTCAAACCCGGCGGACACGTCGTCATCACCGCTCGCCCCTGGCGACAGCACGCCGAACTCATCGACCTACCCACCCACATCACCACCTGCGGCACCCTTGCCGGACTCACCCCCGTCGAACGCTGCGTCGCACTCCTCGGCCGCCTCGCCGACGACGACATCATCGCCCGAAGCAGCTTCTTCCAGCGCGACTTCATCGTCAAGAACCGCCGCGGAGGGCTTCCCGTTCACCTGATCGCACACGAGGACGTCATTGTGCTCGAGCGCAGGGACGTGCCAGATTCGTTGCAGCTCAAGCAAACTCATCCAAACCGGAGTTTGGTGTCGACGGCTGCCTGGGTCGACCGCAAATGGGCGGCATGAACTACGAGAATAGCCACGCGGGAGAACCGGGTTCGCCGGAACCCGGTTCTCCCTGCCTCCGGAAGCAGGTCTCGCGAGGCCGTGGCCGTGCCGGAATGGACATCGCCGCCGCGTTCTAGGATCAAGCCAGTGGGGAACGTTGTAGAAACCGCTGAGCTGGCCTCGTCATTGACAAGATGGCTCTCCGAAGTCCGGGTCACCGGCCTGTCCGCGCGGGAAGCGACAGCGTTGATCACCCAACACACGGTCCGGTGGGGGCACGCCAACGGTTGGACGGTCGACCTCGAGCGAGAGGCATTGATCGCCAGGCGTACCGGACGGCGGATGTACCACGGCCATTTGGACGTCTTCTGCTGGCGCGACGACCATTTGCCGTGCATCGCCATCGAGATCGACCGCTCGAACAAGCGATGGTCGGTGGAGAAGCTGCTCGCCGAGGCCGACACCGGCAACATCGCACTCTGGGGGCGCTGGTACGGCACGACACGAATCGCCGTGCCGGACACCGTCGGCCTCGTCGACATCAGCGCTACGGCAGGGTTCGAACGCCCCAGAAAGGAAGCCCGCCGGAGGGAACGGCGAGCGCCCGGCGCACCCGGCGCATGACCACCCTGCCGCGTCAACCGGCCATCTGTCCAGGCTGGTGTACCGGCAGGCCCGGGTTGGTGAACCGGAGGCGGGGAGCACCGAAAGGGCAGGGCATTCCGAGGTGTCGCAGGGCGTGATTATGCTCGCGCGACATGGAGCCCGCCACCGCAGCCATCGCTGATCTTGTTGCCGCGATCACGCCTATCGACGAGGTTGAACAGCAACACATCGAGCAGACACTGGCCTGGCTCGCCCAAACCAATGACATCTTCCGCCGAGTTCCACCAGCGACTCCACCGCAGCACTTGGTCGCGTACGTGGTCTTGGTCGACCCCACCGAGCGCGGCATCTACCTCGGTAGACACCGCAAATCCGGTCTCGAACTCCCGATGGGCGGGCACCTGGCTCCCGGCGAAGACCCATGCACTACGGCGCGGCGGGAAGCACGCGAGGAACTCGGGTTCGACCCGAGATTCGATGTCGTTGGGGATAAGCCCCTGTTCCTGACAGTGACTCCCACCGTCGGCCCCACCGCTGGCCATGTTGATATCTCTCTGTGGCATGTCGCTCGGGGTGACCGGGCCCAGCACTACGACCTCGATCCCGCCGAGTTCGACGGGGGCCGCTGGTGGGACCTCGACCCCACGGCCTGCCGAGCACCGATCCCCACCTCCCACGCTTCATCCGCAAGCTCGACACCGTCCTCCAACCCGCTGCCGCTCGATGACTACGCTGGTCGTCATCCGCGGTAATTCCGCGTCGGGCAAATCGACCGTCGCCGCCGGCCTCCAACGTCGCTTCGAGCACGGCCACTGCGCGGTCATCGGTCAGGATGTAGTGCGACGGCAGATTGTCCGTGAGCGCGACGAGCCCGGCGGGTGGAATATCGAGCTGATCGAACATATCGCGACACTGTGCCTGGCCCGTGGGATGGTGACGATCGTGGAAGGCATCCTCGACGCCGATCGCTACGGGGCGATGCTGCACCGTCTCGCCGACACCGCCGGCTGTGCACTCCACTACGGCTTCGACCTCACCTTCGACGAAACTCTCGCTCGCCATGCCGGCCGGCCGCAGGCCGCAACGATTCCTCCTGACCAGATGGCCGAGTGGTATCACGGTTGGCAACCCCTGTCCTACGTTGAGGAGGTCCGCATCGACTCCAGCTGGAGCCGCGACTCCATTATCGAGCGGATTCACACCGACATCCTCGCCACCGACCGACTCCGCTGACGGTCAAATGAGGCGCGGCAGGCAATATTGGATTGCCTGCTGGCGCAGTGAGTCCTGATCGTTCTGTACATGATCGTGCGCCGCCTGACCGCCGACGGCTGGCAGACAGCCCGAACAGTGCGCCTCGACGCACTCGCTGGTAGCCCCGCAGGCACCTTCTCCACCACCTACGAGCAGGCACTGGCTTGGAGCGTCGACCAGTGGAAGCGCTGGACCCGGACTCGGGCGATGTTCGTCGCTGAGGAGCACGACACAGTGCTCGGATCCGCCGCCGTGCGCGTTGCAGGAAACGGACGAAAAAGTTGTCCGCGCCGCGCATCTCGAATTGGCCGAGGGCGATAGCTTTCCGTTTGCATTGGGTCTTGAACCCGATATGAGCTGGGCGGACTATCTCCGCGCCCGGGAGGAACAGCGGCAGGGTGCCAATCTGCCGGATGGCATCGTGGCCTCCACATATCTGCTCGCAACTGTTGACGGCCAAGTAGTCGGTCGAACCTCGATCAGACACACCCTCAACGAGGGCCTACGTCGACGAGGCGGGCACATCGGGTATGCCGTGCTGCCCCAGTACAGGCGGCGTGGGTACGGTGGCGCCATTCTCCGCCGCAGTATCGTCGTTGCCCGGTCGATCGGTATCGACCGGATACTGCTCACCTGCGACGATTCGAATCTCGGATCGCGACGGATCTTCTCTGAACTGTCTGGGCTTCATTGACTGCCAGAGTTCGTCGCACTGCCGAATTGAGTCGCTCGCGGCTGCGCGACCTACAATGCAGACTGTGACTACCGTCAATCGTTGGCTAACCGACGTCGAGATCGAAAAATCCAAGGAAGAGACTCGTAAAAACGCCCAAACCACATTCCGACACCACTACGTGCCAAGAATGTATCTCAAGCGGTGGACTACCGACGGTAGCGGGGAAATTCAGGTCACAAACGTTGACACCAAAGAATCAAATTGCGTACCCATAGAATCGACAGCCGTCGAGGATAACTTCTATCAAATATCGGCACCCGACATCGATGCCGACGCAAATCCAGACATGTGGTTCGAGACCCACATGGGACGCATAGAGGGCCGGGCCGCGAACTGGCTTCGCGCGCTCGACGGTCAGCCCGATGGGAGGATCAAGGATAAAAACCTAATCTCCAACCTAGCCGTATACATCAGCCTACAAAGCCAGCGCACCCAGCGTGGGCGACAGACCGACGTGGGCATCGACGCAGCAGTGAACCGTTACGGAGCCAGCCATATTCTGAACATTACCGGCCTGCTTCCGATCTTATGTCGCGAGTACGGCATTGAGTACTCAGAAGCGAGACACCAGGCTATCGTGAATCAGATACTCGCCAAGCGGGCCGTCAGCAGCGAAACCAAGCCCAAGGCAATCGATGCAGCCATCGGCGCCTGGAAGAACGTTCTCGCCCCGCTGATTGAAAACGATCGAGACTACTGGCTGGCAAGCTCCACAGGCGATCTATTGACCTGCGATGAACCCGTACTCGGAATTCCAACGAAGCGAAACACTCGCCAGTTTCCGGTCTCGATAAGAAATTCTGAAATAATTGTATTTCCGATCAGTCCTAATCGACTCCTAATTCTGAGCCGGAAGAATGTGAAGATCAAGCCCCCGTTCGAACTATCTTCGACTGAGGCAAAGTTTCTAAATCGCGAATTCTGCTACAACTGCAATCGGCTGGTTTTCGAAAAAAGCGGAACCTCGATCGCATCGCAGATTCAGATCCCCAACTACCCAGAGAAGCAGGACTGGTCAAGTAGCATCACCTCCGCTCCGGAGTTCGCTCGCGCCGTTCTCCTGCCGACCCGATGGACCGACGCGCCCCATTCGCCGCAGTGGCCCTTATCTCGATGGACCACTGACTAGGCCGCGTTTCATAAGCCCGATGGTGTGGGGACGGAACCCGTTGTCCGGGTTGAGAAGTTGGTGATATGGCGAGGTCTCCGGTAGTTGGTTGAACGACCAAGCACAACCGGAAACCAACCGGAGACCTCGTGAACAGCGTAACGGCAACGTGCCGTGCGGATCTGACCGATGCTCAGTGGGCGAAACTGGAACCGCTACTACCTGCTGGTATGAAGCCGGGCCGGCCACCGCGGTGGTCGAAACGACAGTTGATCGACGGGATCCGGTGGCGGATCCGGACCGGCAGTCCGTGGCGTGATATTCCGAGCGTGTATGGGCCGTGGCAGACGGTGTATGGGTTGTTCCGCCGCTGGCAGCGTGACGGCACGTGGGAATCGGTGCTGACCGCACTGCAAGCCCACGCCGATGCGGGCGGTGAGATCGAGTGGACGGTGAGCGTGGACTCCACGATCGCCCGCGCGCACCAGCATGCGGCGGGTGCGCGCCGCGACTTCGCCGGCCAGGTCGAGGCGGCGGGTGGTTTCGACGACGAACCCGCTGACCACGGGCTGGGACGGTCGCGGGGCGGGTTCACCACGAAGCTGCACCTGGCCGCCGACCAGGGGCAGCGGCCGCTGGCGCTGGTGGTCACGCCTGGTCAGTGGGCTGATTGCCCACAGTTCACGACGGTGCTCGGCGATATACGGGTGCCGCGGCTCTCGGTCGGTGGTACCCGGTCGCGGCCGGATCGGGTCCTGGCCGACAAAGCCTATTCTTCGGCGGCCAACCGTGCTTACCTGCGGAAACGCGGGATCAAGGCAACCATCCCGATCAAGGCGGACCAGGCAGCGCATCGTGTGGCCAAGGGCAACGCCGGTGGCCGGCCGCCGGCGTTCGACCCTGGTCTCTACAAACTCCGGCACGCCGTGGAATGCACGATCAGCCGCCTCAAACAGCACCGCGCTGTCGCCACCCGCTACGACAAACTCGCTGTCCGTTACCTGGCCACGGTCCGCGTCGCCGCAATCAACCTGTGGTTATCCGGCCAAGGCTTATGAAACGCGGCCTAGGAGCACGATGCGGACACCCTGGCCACCGGAGTCGGCGGCGCTACCACCTATCGATCCCCTAAAGGGGTAGCCGTAGCATCCGCCGAAAATCAGGCGGATATGGCGTAGCCGCCTGGTAGGCATCGGGTTTCGGGTTCGGCATGCGCTGTCGGCTGGTTGGTGCTTGGCTGCCGGTGTTGGTGTTGGTCGGCGCTGGTGGAGGCTGGGGTTCGTGGCGACGCGGATGTTCGCGGACGAGGAGTTGGAACGTCTGCGGGGATTCCCGGAGATCAGCCGCGAGGAGCTGTTTCGATACTTCACGCTCACGTCGGCGGATCTGGCGTTCGTGGATCCGGGCCGCGGCAGGGGACCGGCCGAACGGCTGGGCTTGGCGATCGCGTTGTGTACGCTGCCGTGGCTGGGATTCGTGCCGGATCGGCTGGTCACGGCCCCACCGGGGGCGGTGGCCCGCCTCGCCGAGCAGCTGCGGGTCGACCCGGTGGTGATCGGTGCCTATGGCAGGCGAGCCAAGACCCGCACCGAGCATGTGCGCCTGGCCGCGCGGTACCTGGGATGGCGTGCGGCCGGTGCGCTGGAGTTCAAGGAGCTCGACGAGTTCCTGCTCGCGCGGGCGATGGAGCACGATTCCCCGACTCTGTTGTTCCGGCTGGCGTGTGAGTATCTGATCTCGGCGAAGGTGATCCGGCCGGGCCCTGTCACCGTGGTGGAGCGGGTCGCCCACGCCCGGCACCAGGCCCAGACCGAAACCTATGACCGGCTCGCTCACGAGTTCACTGCGGCGCGGTGTGCGGAGTTGGACGGCTTGCTGGTCACGGACGCGTCGCTGGGGATCTCGCGGTTGCGGTGGCTGTCGACCGGGCCGGTGGAGGCGTCGGCGGCTGCGGTCCGCGCCGAGGTCGACAAGCTGGGGTTTCTGCGGGGTTTGGGTGCTGATCGGCTGGATCTGTCGGTGCTGCCCGCCGAGCGGCGCCGGTTCTTGGCCACGATGGGCCGGCGTCTGAGTCCGCAAGCCCTGGAGCGTCGGGATCCGCAGCGCCGGTATCCGATCCTGCTCACGGTGCTGGCCCAGTCGGGCACCGATGTGCTCGATGAGGTCGTGGTGTTGTTCGATCAGGCGATCTCGGCGAAGTTCGGTGCCGCCGAACGGAAGATGCAGCAGCAGCTGGCCGAGCGCGGCAAGACCGGCGAGGACCGCCAGGCGCTGCTGGACGATCTCTTGGAAATCGTCACCGACCCGACGGTGGCTGATGAGGAGATCGGCGCGCTGATCCGCGGCGAGAAGATCGGGTGGGAGCGCCTGCGCGCGGCGATCGCCCAGGCCAAACCCAGGTTGCCGCGTGATCACGGGCATCTGGCAGCGCTGGATTCCTCCTACAACTACCTGCGCCAGTTCACCCCCGCAGTGCTTGAAGCGGTGCGCTTCGCCGGCGGCACCGCCGCTACCGAGCTGCTGATCGCGGTGAACATGCTGCGCGAGCTGAACGCGACCGGGCGGCGCAAGGTCTTCGACGACGCCCCGACCGGGTTCGTGCCGACGAAATGGCGCGGCTACCTCGACGAGGCCCGAAAGACCGGTAGCGCCACCGCGTACCGGCACTACTGGGAATTGTGCGTACTGCTCGGACTGCGCGACGGGCTGCGCAGCGGGGATGTGTTCGTGCCCGGCTCGCGCCGCTACGCCGACCCGGCCGCCTACCTGATCACCACTGGGCAGTGGGAACCGCAACGCGGCGAGTTCTGCCGCCTGGTCGGGCGATCCGCCGATCCGGGCGTCGCGCTGGCGGCCGTGGTCGCCGAACTGCACGATGCGGTCGGTGAGCTGGAGGCGGTGCTGGCCGGCGGGGACGGCCCGGTCAGGGTGGACGAGGGCGGGGATCTGGTGATCTCGCCGCTGAGCGCGGAAGATGTTCCCGCCGAGGCGATCGCGCTCAAGGCCGAGCTGACCGAGATGCTGCCGTTCGCGCCGATCGTTTCCTTGTTGATCGAGTTGGACAAGCGCACCGGCTACCTGGACTGCTTCACCCACGCCGGCGGCCAGGCCACCCGGACGCCGGAGCTCAAACGCAATCTGATCGCGGTACTGCTGGCGCACTCGACGAACCTGGGGTTGACCCGGATGGCGCAGGCGTGCGGGATCACCTACGACATCCTGGCCTGGACCGATGAGTGGTATGTGCGCGAGGAGACCCTGCGCGCGGCCAACCTCGTGTTGATCGGCTACCATCAGCGGCTGCCGCTGACCGCGGTGTTCGGTGCCGGAACGCTGTCGTCGAGCGATGGGCAGCGGTTCCCGACGCGTGGGAAATCAACCACGGCCAGGCCGTTGAGCCGGTATTTCGCCAGCGAGGGCCTGTCGACCTACACCCATGTCACCGATCAGCATGCCACCTACGGCACCAAGGTGATCGTGGCGACCAAACGTGAAGCCCATTACGTGCTCGATGAGATCCTGGGCAATGCAGCGGATCTGCCGATCACCGAGCACGCCACCGACACCCACGGGGTCACCCTGGTCAACTTCGGGTTGTTCGACCTGCTCGGGATGCAGCTCTCGCCGCGGATCCGGGATCTGGGCCGGATCACCCTGTACCGGCCGGGCCCGCGCGCGCAGGCCGAGGCCCGGTTCCCGCACGCGGGCCCGCTGATGACCCGCAAAGCGAATCTCGGGTTTGATCGCCGAGCACTGGGACGATCTGCTCAGGTTGGCCGGATCGTTGAAGTTCGGGCACGCCACCGCGTCGCTGCTGGTCGGCAAGCTCTCGGCGTCGGGGCGGCAGAACACTCTGGCCGCGGCGCTCAAGGAGTACGGGGCGCTGCGGCGCACCATCTACGCCGCGAGGTACCTCTCCGATCCGGACTATCGGCGCAAGATCTCGCGGCAGCTCAACAAGGGCGAGTCGCTGCACGCGCTGCGGCGCGACCTGCTCTATGCCCATAAGGGGATGATTCGGGCACGCCATCTCGAGGACCAGACCGAGCAAGCCTGGTGCCTGACCTTGGCGACCAACGCTGTGATCGCTTGGACCACGGAGTATTACGGGCTCGCTGTCGATCAGATGCGTCGGGCCGGGCAGCGTATCGATGACGAGGTCCTGGCCCACATCAGCCCGGCCCACAGTGCCAACATCAATTTCTTCGGCGCGATCGAGGTCGACATCGACGCCGAGCTGGCCCAGCTGGGCCCGACCGGGTACCGGCCGCTGCGGGTGCGTGACACCTTGTTCTGACTGCGCGGCCGATCTGTGGTTACGGCCTGCCGGTGCCGGTCGGGCTGGTTGATGCGGTGGCTGTTGAGTGAGCGGTGAGGAAGTTGTCGACGAGCCGGGCGCAGTCGTCGTGGTCGATGGTGCGTAGTCCGGTGAGGCGGGCGAACACGATCGGGCCGAGGAGTTCGATGATGGCGAAGGTGGTGTCGAGTTCGCCGAGTGTGGCGCGGGCGTCGGGGCTGGTGAGGATCTGGTCGAACGGTCGGCGGTATTGCTCGATGACGCGGGCGCGTAGTGAGGTGAGCGCGGCCGGGTCGGTGTGGTTGTCGTCGATGGATCCCATGGCCAGCCAGGCCAGGGTGGTCATCTGTACCGGGGCCTGTTCGATGAGGTCGGCTTGGGTGGTGAGCAGCGTGAGGAGCTGCTCGCGTACCGGGGTGGTGCCGGTGAGGGCGTCGACGTGGGGGAGCAGCCGTTCGAAGGTCGCCGCGAGCAGATGGGTGGTGCTGCCGAAGTGCCGGTAGAGGGTGGCGCGCGCGACTTTCGATACGCGGGTGACCGCTTCGACGGTGACCGCCTCGACACCGCCGGTGGACAGCAGATGGGTGGCCGCGTCGAGCAACCGGTTGCGTGAGCGTGCCAGCCGCGGATCGGCCTGCTCGTCGTCCGCGGGGTGCGGGTCGGTCATGGACGCGTGTTCCTCCGGATTCGTGCCGTGCGGCTGTGGGTGTGAGTGGACTCTATCCCACACCCCGACCCCTATGATACGAATGGTCTCGCACAGAGACTATCGGTCTCTAAAGTCGGGAGGTGCCGGTGGACACGCCTGGGACGGACACTGTCGAGATCGCCCGGTGGACCCGGGCCGAGTGGTGGATGCTGACGGTGTCGTGCCTGGCGGTGGCGCTGGTGGTCGCGGCGATGGCGGCGTTGTATTCGGCGTTGCCGCAGATCGCGGTCGCGACCGGGGCCACCCAAGCTCAGCTGACCTGGATCGTCGACGGCTACACACTGGTGCTGGCGTGTCTGGTGCTGCCCGCCGGCGCCGTCGGTGACCGTTACGGGCGACGTGTGGTGCTGGTGGCGGGATTGGTGGTGTTCGCCGCCGCCTCGGCGCTGCCGCTGCTGCTGGACGAGCCGGTGTGGCTGATCGCGACGCGCGCCCTGGCCGGGGCGGGCGCGGCGCTGGTGATGCCCTCGACGCTGTCGATCCTGACCGCGGGGTTCGCCCCTGTTCATCGCGGCCGGGCGGTCGGGATATGGGCCGGGGTCGCCGGATCCGGGGCGGTGCTGGGGATCCTCGGTGCCGGGGTGCTGCTCGAACGATGGTCGTGGCCCTCGGTGTTCGTCGGGTTGACCGTGGCCGGGACGGTGCTGGCGGTGCTGGCGTGCACCATCGCCGAATCCCGCCACCGTGAGCATCCGCCGGTGGACTGGGTCGGCGCGGGCACGGTGGCGGTCGCGGTCGCCGCGATCGTGTTCGCCGCGATCGAGGTCCCCGCACGCGGCTGGGCCGACCCGCTCGTCGCCGCCGCGGCCGGGATCGGTGTGGCCGCGGCGGTGGCGTTCGTGGTCGTCGAACTGCGCAGCGCGGCGCCGCTGCTGGACGTGCGGTTGTTCACCCGCCGCGGTTTCGGTGCCGGGTCGCTGTCGGTGACCATCCAGTTCCTGGTCACCTTCGGAGTGTTCCTGCTGCTGGTGCAGTACCTGCAGCTGATCTTCGGTTACGGGCCGCTGGCCTCGGCGCTGGCACTGGCACCGATGGTGGTGCCGCTGGTCGCGATCTCGGTGATCGCGCCGTGGCTGTCGAGCCTGGTCGGATTACGGGTGATGACCGTGACCGGCCTGCTCACCATCGCCGCCGGGCTGGTGCTGGTGAGCCGGTTGACCCTGGCCGCAAACTATCCCGACCTGCTGTGGCCGCTGCTGATCATGAGCGCGGGCCTGGGATTGTGCACCGCCCCGGCGACCTATGCCATCGTCGCCGACACCCCAGAGGCCAAACACGGGGTCGCCGCCGCGGTCAACGACGCCGCCCGCGAGATCGGCGCCGCGATCGGGATCGCCGTGGCCGGCAGCGTCCTCGCCGCCGGCTACACCCACCGCATCCAGCCCGCCTTGGCCCGGCTACCCGAGCCCGCCCGCGGCCCGGTCGCCGATTCCCTGGCCGCCGCCCTGCAAGTCGCCGACCAGGCAGGACCGGTAGCCGCGCCGCTGGCCGAGTTCGCCCAAGCCGCGTTCGTGCACGGCAGCGGCCAGGCCGCGCTCGCACTGGCCGCCCTCACCACCGCCACAGCGATCGTGCTGGCCGTCCTGGCCCCCGGCCGCACGCCACGCCCGCACATGAGAACCTCTCCCCCCTCCTCACACGCCTCTCCTCGTGAAAGACGCCCGTCATGACGGCCTACCACACGATCATCGTCGACACCGACGGATCCGACCGCTCCTACCGTGTGGTCGAGCACGCCGCAGAACTCGCCCACGCCACCCACGCCCGGCTACTGATCGTCTGCGCTCGCCACCGCATCGACGAACACACACCCAAGGCCCACCTCGACCGGCCCGGACCCGAGACCTCCCCGCTGCACGGCAGCACCCCCGCCGACACCGTCCTGCGCATCGCCCACCAGCACGCCCTCGCCCACGGCGCCACCGACGTCGACACCCACATCCTGGACGAACCCGCCCTACCCGCGCTGCTGCACCTGGCCGCGGCCACCGCCGCCGACCTCATCGTCACCGCCAACCCCCACCGGTCACCACTGCTGGCCCAGCTGCTGTCCACCCCACCGATCGAGCTCGCCCGCAAAACCCACTGCGACATCCTCATCACCGCCTAAACACACTCACAGAAAGCACCCATGACCGAGAACACACCCAGCACCCACACACCCGAGCCCCGCCAGGTCCCGGACTGGATCCCCGCCTTCCCCGTACACGCACCCGACTCCGCCGACCTGCCGCCCCACCACGACCACTGCCTCGGCTGCGGACCGGCCAACCCCCACGGCCACCAGCTACGCGCCCGACGCGACACACACGGCGTCTACGCCCACCACCGCTTCGACTCCCGCCACGTCGGCGCCCCAGCGATCGCCCACGGCGGCGCGGTCGCCACCGTCCTCGACGAACTGTTCGGACTCCTGCTCTACACCGTCGGGGAACCCGCCGTCACCCGCCACCTCGCCATCGACTACCTCGCCCCGATCCTGCTCGACACCCCCTACACCCTCCGCGCCCACATCCACTCCCGCGACGGCCGCAAACTCCACCTGAAAGCCACCATCGAAAACGACCACGCCCACGTGGTCACCACCGCCACCGCACTGTTCCTCATCGTCGACGTCAACCACTTCCTCACCCCACAACAAACCCCCACACACCGATAACACCCCCTGACCTGTTCCGTAACCCGATCGTCCACCGGAACACCACGCAGAACGAACATCGGCCCAGCACACCGGTGTTCCGTAGAGGTGTTCCGCAAACTGTGCCGGTCAACCCCCGCCATCTGGAACACTTTCGGCATGGGTGAGCCGTTCCGCATCGGATACTGCCGCTGCTCCACCGACGAACAAGACGTCGAGATCCAAACCGAACAACTACTGGCGCTCGGAGCGCCGCGCGAGCGGATCTTCATCGACAAAGGGTTCTCCGGGACCACCCGCAAGAACCGGGCCGGCCTGGACAACGCACTCGCCGCCGCCACCTCCGCCGCAGCGGCCATCGACGAGCGACAGGTAGTGCTCATGCTGGCAGGTAGTTCCGTATGCGCGCCCGCATTCGCCGAGCGCAACCTTGCGGCGCTCGAAATGGCCCAGGAATTCCTCCCACTCGGCATCGGTAGGGGTGCGGTATTCCTCGCTCGGCCGCGTTCCTCGGCGCCGCGTGATGAACGCGCGGTGGCCGTTGATTGCTTCTTGTGGGTAGACGGCCTTGTAACCCATGGTGGTGGATATGTCGTTGTGACCCAGCAGCATGCGCAATGTGCGGGGGCATCCCGTTCAGAATTGCGTCCGTGGCAAATATTCTGCGCAGGTCGTGGGGCACGAAGTAGAGCGGTTGGCCGCCGGCGTCTTTTATGTCCGTCGACTCGAGTATTTCCCTGATGCATTTGCGGATCGTCGACGCCGCTATGGCTCGCGTATGGCTGCCGTTGTTCCACTGGAACAGCAGCGGAGCCGGCGTGGCCCAGCATCGTTCGGAGAGGTCATAGAAGGGGACCAATGGAATGGCTCCGTCCTTCTGCCGAACTCGGGCGATGATCGCGGATATGACATCGGCCAGCTCCGGACTGACGACGAGGAGGCGTTCCTCGTCGGTCTTGGACGGCGCGACGTGCAGCAGCGGGATGATCTGCCCTGCTTGGGGGTGTCGATACTGGATGATGCTGTGATGGCTCGTTTCGAGCATCTCCTCGACCCTGACGCCGGTGTGCCGAAGAAACTCGACTGCTGCCCAACCCCAGAAGGCACGATGGTCCTCGGCACGAAGGTGGCGGCGGCGGCCGGTCGAGTCGAAGACGCCCGTAACCATACTGAGCCGCTGATTTTCGTTTCTGCGTGCGGAGACTCTGGTGAAGGTCTCGCCGAAGACGGTGAACGGCTTGCCGGGTTCAGAATTCAACGCTGCGTCCAGTCGGAGGCGGGCCTCCTCGGTGCGGCGTTCGGCGGTCCGCACCAGAACTGGCAGCAAGGGCAGGCGTTCGCGGGTCCGCTGGTCCATGCGCGCCTTTCGGCGCGAATTGACCTTCCTGGTCGAGTGCGCGGTTTCCGACGCGCGGATGGGGCACGGAACGGCCCATCGCGGCCATCGCGCAGAATCCTCGGTAGCCCATTGCGCGATGTCCAGGTAGAACGCCCGGACTGTGGTCAGGAGTTGGAGGTAGTTCACCCGTGGGACGGTGACCTCGACGGTGGTCCCGTCCGGCAGGCGCTTATTCTGGATCTTGACGCGGAGGCGTTCTTTCCACGCATGCGCCACTTTCGGGTCGAGGTCGAGCGAGTCGATGCCTGGATGGTGTGCTTCCAGATCCGTCCAGAAATTCATAACCAGCACCCGCGACAACGAGTCGAGTGTGGTGTAGTCCAGGGCGACTTGCCGTTCCGCCAGGTAGCTGACCAGCAGGTTGCGGACCTCGGGATCAGCGACGTGATACCGATCCACGAGTCGCTCGATGCTGGATCGTCCGCCATAGTTCATGATTGCGCGCAGGGTCACCGGCGCACCCTGCGGAAGGAATCCCGCAGCCTCGAGCAGGGTGTAGAACAGATAGCGCCCCTTTCCGGGCAAACCGATGGCTATCTCCTGCTTGCGTAACTCGACACAGTCTCCGACGGTGATGTCGCGAACGCCGCCGCCCTTGGTCAGCAGCAGGACACAGAGCTGCCATCGGATGACGGGGAGGCAGGTGCTCGACCGGATTTCGGGCGTCATCGCCGTCTTGAGTAGCCCGAAACCCGACGGATCGCGATACTCGGCGATCCTAGTCGTCCAGGTTCCGGTTCGGTTGATAGTAAGCAGGAATGTCGGGCTGGGACAGATGATCCTTGCAATGGACAGCAGCATCAGCGCGGTCAGCAGCTGGGACTTGTCGCCTACCCGGCCGTGTGCCCGGTGCCATTCCGCGGCGGCCGCAGTCCAGTGCGGCTCAGCGGTTTCGGCACCGCTGGCCTGCCATCGCTGCTGCCAGGTCTCGCCAGGGAAGATCTCCAGCCTGCCGAGCAGCCTCTTGACACACAGTCTGCGACGAAAGCGCATATCGTCCGACACCGGAGGAAGCCGTAACCCCTCGAGCCGTTCAATGGTTTTCTCGACGGTCAGGGCCTGACGCGAAGCGGAAAGCACTGGTCGAGCGGGAAATTGATCCAGGATGGTCTCGGCGAGCACTCCACGCGCTTCGCGCGTCAGTTCCTGCTTTCGGCTGGTCGAACCGACCTCAGCCGTCGCTGTGGTTGTCGATGATTTCACTGCGTCCTGCCGAATATGACGTCGAGAGAACGTGGGTCGTAACCCGACGCTGGCGGCTCCGGTGGGGCTGCCGCGCGCTCGTTCTGGCGCGCGTGGTGGGCGAGCGCAGCCGTGATCACCTCACCGTGGGTAGGGGTGGTGTAGAGCTGCGTGGTCGTCAGATCGGCGTGGTCAAGGATCCACTGGACGTCGGTGATGTCCATGTCCGGGTCATCGGCCATGCGGTAGGCCGCGGTGTGCCGAAGGGCGTGGAGCGGATAGTTGGAGCCGAGCGCTTCCTGGGCGCGGGTGAACATTGCTCGGGCCGCGTGATAGGACAGCGGCCGCCAAGGTCGGCGTAGCGTGAACCAGAGTGGATGGCGGTGACCGCGGGAAGCGCCCTTGCGCCAGAGTTATTCCTGGTAGAGCCGCAGCCAGACGAACGCATCAGGCGAAGCCGGCAACTGCTGAGCTTTGCGAGAACCCTTTCGTGTAACCGTGATCAGTTGCTGGCCGGGATCCTCATCGCCCTGGCAGGCGGACAGTAGTTCTTCGGCGCGGGCGCCGGTGGACACCCAGAGCGCCAGCAGGGCGCGGTCCCGGTTCGACTTCAGTGCCGCGAACACCGTGTTGAATTGCTCGTCGGGGATCTTCTTCGGGATCCGCTTGGGAACCTTCGGCCGATAGCGGCCGACCCGCTCCTTCCGATGCGGATCCATCGGGTTGTGGTGCGCGTGAGCCCGCCTTGAGCGTCGTGAGCGGTCCAGCGGGAATGGGTTGATCAATGGGCCTTTGCCGAGTTCCAGCTGGAAGTCGTAGAACGCCCGCCAGACGGTCTCGGCGTGCGCCCGCGACGCTGGCGAGTACTTCGGTCCCGGGCTCGGCCTGCCAGTGACGGCATTGACGACCTGGCTGGGGCGGCCGCGGGGCAAACCGGGCAACTGGCCGTCGGTCCGGTGCCGCCAATGAACTCTCATCGGCTTGTCCGCCAACAACCTCCATCGTCCGAAGTCGCGCCCCTCCATTGGCGTTACTTTGTCCCACGACATGCCGATCGCGGCGAGGAACCGCCACCAGCGAAGCAGATCGCTGCCATATGACCGGATCGTCGACGGCTGCTTGTCGGTGGCCTGTAGCTCGGCGAAGTACCTCGCCGCGGGTTCGATGACCGCGCCGTTCGCGTCGAGAAGCTGGTATGGCTCCCACACGTCACCGGTCCTTTGGAGCCGACCGACGTCCGGCACAACGAGTCTCGACAGATATCGCTCGCCGCCCTCTTCGCACATGGCGAGGAAAGCTAGCAGAAACCTAAGCTGACCTGCAAGGATTACGAAGTTAGTTCAGTCAATACGTCATCGAGGCTTGCGGCGGGGTCTTGGAGGGGGTCGAGCTTTGGGCCGACGGCAGCACGATGCGACGGTACTGGATCGACTAGAGGCGCCATTGCTCGATCGTGGTCCCACCGCCGTCCCGCACCTTGGCGGTGAAGCCATTCCGTTGGCCGAACCCGCAGATCTCGGGTGTGAAATGGGCGTGCGCCTGCGTGGGCATCTCGGCAGGATGCGAGCATGGTTGCCCCGTTGGATATCCCGCGTTTGACTGCAAACGACAGATTTGTGCTCCGCTCCTGGGAGATCAGCGACCTGCCTCTGGTTCGAGAGGCGTCGAGCGACGATCACATCCCGTTGATCACGACCGTTCCGGCGGTGTACTCGCGAGAAGCAGGCGAAGCCTTCGTGCGTCGGCAGTGGGAGCGTGTATCGACCGGCAGTGGGTATCCGTTCGTCATCGTGCGGGTTGAGGACGGTCGGCCGCTCGGGTCGGTCGGTCTGTGGTTGCGGGACCTGGACGAGGGGCGTGCGATGCTGGGCTACTGGGTGGTCAAGTCCGCTCGTGGTCAGCGGGTCGCTGCGGAAGCGCTTCGAGCGGTCACTGCCTGGGCCCTTACTGACCTGGAGATCCGCCGCCTTCACCTATATGTCGAGCCCTGGAATGCCGCATCCCAGCGGACGGCTGAGCGTGTGGGTTTCCAGTGTGAGGGCCTGCTCCGCAGTTGGCAGCTGGTCGGCGAGGAGCGTCGGGACATGATCATGTATTCGATGTTGGGTTCTGATCTGTCCTGATCGGCCGCCTGTTGGCTGACCTCGGTGGGCACCTCCAGATTCGGTACCGTCGCTTACGACCATGACGGCCTCCTACTCGGTCAGGGCTACTATGACCCGCTATCGCCCGGGACGACGATCATCCCGGACGGGCTGCCGAGCGGGAAATTAGCTGGTGAAGGCCGCTGTTCGCGCGGCACTATTGTCCGATGACCGAGATCGAAATCCCGGTGTCCCGGATCGCGTGGAGCGAGCTGCCCATCTCGGTGCGAGGCGAGATCGAGAGTCGCTTGGGCGCGGGAGTGCGTTCGGGATCGACCCAACCGGGCGGATTCAGCCGCGGAATGGCATCCCGGCTAGCGATGGTGGACGGTCGCACGGTGTTTGCCAAAGCAATCCCCATCAGAGACCGTTTCGCCCACCGGTACCGGATCGAAGGCGACACCGCGACTCAGCTCCCAGCAGAGATCCCGGCACCAGCGGTGAGGTTCATGCTGGAAATCGACGGGTGGCGAGTCCTGGTATTCGACGACGTCACCGGTCGCCATCCCCGTTTCGACCAGCCTACGGAATTGGCGGCGGTGCTCGCCGTGGTCGAGGACATGGCACGGATGCTGACACCGAACCCACTACCGGACGTACCGACCCTGGCCGATGATCTCGGATCGGACTTATCAGGTTGGCGGAAGCTGGCCGGCGGCGAGCTGGCCGGTAACTTGGACGAGTGGTCGGCCCGGAACGTGGATCGGCTCGCTGTTCTCGAATCCGGGTGGGAGCGTGCCACGGTCGGGCAGACGTTGCTGCATACCGATCTTCGCGCCGACAACATGCTGGTGCGCCCCGATGGCACGGTGATGATCGTGGACTGGTCCTGGCCATCCGTGGGTGCGGCGTGGGTGGATCTGGTGTTCCTGGCGACCGCCTTCGCCCTGCATGGGGTCGATCCCGAACCGATCCTGGGCTCGCACGCCCTCACCCGGGGCGTCGATCCTGATGCGATCTCTGCGCTGGTGTGCGCGCTGGCGGGGTACTGGATCCGAGAGAGCCGTCGGCCTGGAGGGTCGCAGTCGGTGGCTCTGCGTCGGCACCGCGCCGAGTCAGGTCGCGCAACGGTTGCGTGGTTGCAGCGGCGGGTCGGGTGGAAGTGAGCGCAGCGCGGTCCGCTATGACCGGTGGTGTGAACACGAGGTACGAAGTCGAACATGCGCAGCGGATCGCCGCCGCGCATGACGACCTGGAGCGGCACGGTGCCGCGGTGGTGTCCTGGCTCTTTCCCGCGTCAGTTCGGTATGCGATTGCGGCTGAGGCCATCTGGTTGGCGGAGCAGTTGGGCGTCCGTCGGGACTTGGCTTTCGCCGAGACAGGTTTCACGCCTCGCCGGATGAGGAACGTGAGGCGGGCGCAGATCGCGGAGAGCGGAGTTGTGATCCGGGAGACGTATGCATCACCCGAGGTCGCCGAGGTTGTGGCTGCCGTGGCCGGTCAAGCTGTGTATTCATGCCCGTATGAGCCCGAACAGTTCGTGGTTACCCAGCTGGACCGGGTGGGTGACACGCATGGATGGCATTGGGACGATTACAGTTTCGCGCTGGTGTGGGTGGCCGAATGCCCGGACACCGTTGACGGCGGATTCGTCGAGTGTGTCCCGGGCACGGTGTGGGATAAGCAGCAGCCGGGCATCGAGCAGGTACTTCGTGATCGCGCGATCCACCGGCTGGAGGCCGGTCCGGGACAGGTGTATCTCATGCGGGCGAGTACGACGCTGCATCGGGTGCACCCGATTCGGCGGGGCCGCCGCACGATTGTGAACATGGCGTTCGCGGCGGAGGATGAATTGTCGCGGCCCGTATCGCACGAGACGATGGACGCACTGTGGTCCGAGCCTGGGGATTGAGCGGAGGAAACCTTGCCGGTTGAGAGCGTCACATTGGGATCAGTGGACGGTGTGCGGCTCGACGCAGCGGTCCATATGGCATCCGTTCCGGCCAAGGGGGTCGTGCTGCTGGTGCACGGGATCACTGTGGATATGGACGAGGGCGGTGGGATGTTCGTCCGCTTGGCCGAGCGACTGACCGCTGTGGGATTTGATGTCGTGCGGTTCTCGTTCCGGGGGCATGGAAACAGCGGTGGGACGCAACGCGGAGTGACCATTGCTGGCGAGTGCCTGGATCTGGAGGCTGCGGTGCAGTTCCTCCAGGGGCGGTTTCCGGGCCGGTTTTCGATTGTGGCGGCTAGTTTCGGGGCCGTGTCCACGGTGCTGTCGCTGCCGTGGCTTGCTGATGGGCTTGATCGGTTGGTGCTGTGGAATCCTGTCCTCGACCTGCGGCATACGTTCCTGGAGCCGGATTTGGCGTGGGGTGAAGAGAACTTCGGCGCGTCGCAGCGCAAACTATTGCACGACACCGGAGTCCTGGTGGTCGACGGGGAATTCGAACTCGGCCGCGTGTTGTTCAGCGAGTTCGCCCACTACGACCCACTGGCACGATTCCTCGACAGCACCGTGCCGTCGCTGATCGTCCATGGAGACCGTGACACCGCGGTCTCCTACGAGATTTCCGCTCGGGCCGCGATGTCGAGGCCGAATACGGCGCTGCGTACCATCGCTGGTTCGGATCACGGCTTCGACTCGCGGGAGCGCGAAGATCAGGCGATCTCGGAGACGGTTGACTGGCTGGTCGGCCAGGTCGCGCCCGCCTCGTGACTCCCAGGGACCTGCACGGGCCGATTCGGCTCGGTGATGATGTGATCATCGGCGAGCACTGCGTTCTGGGATGCCCGAAGGAAACGCGTCTGCGGGAAGCTCAACGTGGGCGATGGTCGGCGGGTACTCCTGTCGTGATCGGAGATCGGAGTCTGCTGTTCAACCAGGTCATCATCCAGGAAGGCACAGCTCTTGGCATGGAGTGCGTGGTAGAAGACCGGGCACGGATCGGGTACGGGTGTGTGATCGGCGACCGGACCCGGGTCGTCCACGGCGCCTACATCTGTGATCGCGTCACGATCGGCGCGGACGCGTGTGTCGCTGGGTTCGTTTGCGATGCGACGGTGATCGGTGACCGCGCGACCGTGATGGGCGAGCTGGTCCACGAGTACACGAGTCCGCATCTGGGTTGGTGGGGAGTGGATGAAGAACCGCCCGTGGTCGAGGCGGATTCGGTGGTCGGGTTTGGTGCACGAGTGGTCGGCGGCGTCCGGATCGGGCCTCGCAGCTACGTCGCGGCCGGCGCGGTCGTGACCAAGAACGTGCCGAGTGAGCACGTCGTCACCGGCGTCAATGTTCACACGCCGATCGGCGAGTGGCCCGGTAAACGTCTTTCGGCGCTGATCGAACACTGGACGGCACCGCGACCGATGCGGTGATCGAAGCCGCGCATCACCACCGAATGAAGTCGGAATTCTCGGTGTCGCTGCCGGCGTCGTCCTTCGGTCGTTGTGTGACCAGCGGCGGATCGAACGCTAGCGCGGTGAGTCGCGGTGCGAACCGTGCCCGCACATCGGGTCGTGGATGTGGTGTGTAGAGGGCGGGAAGGAACTCGTCGACCGGCACGATGGCCTCGGTGAGTTCGGTGGACAGTGCGGTACGCAGGCCACTGCGAGTGAGCAGATAGGCGTAGCTGCAGTGGCTGTAGCCGGGGTGGACGATCCCGGGAACCGGCGTAGGGGTGTCCGGCCGGAGCAGGTCGCGCCCGAGGTACAGCATGTCGAATGCGATATCGACTTCGTCGATCAGGTTCAGGGTCTGGAGAAGGCGTGGTGCGAATTCCGGTGGGAGGGTCGCGTCGTCTTCGAGGATCAGAGTGTACGGGGCTGCGCTGTGCTTCTCGGCGTGGTTCCAGCATGCGAGATGAGCGAGAGTGCAGCCTATTTCGCCGTATTTGAGCGGTCGATTCCACCACGGGTTGTCGGAGTCGATTTGCCAGTCGAACAGCTTGATTCCAAGCGCCTGGAGGTCGCTGGTGGCGAGTTGCCGGCCGTCGATGACCACGTCGAGGTCCGAGGTGTAGGTGACCGTCATTGCCGAAGGTAGCCGGGCGCTGATCCATGCTCGGCGGTCTTTCCGCCGTGGCAGATTCACGACATAGGTGGCGATGTCGTCCAGATTCGTCACGCCGTTTGCCCGGGGGAGCAGCGGTGATGGCAGGTGAAGCGTTTGGTGTTGTCGATCACGACTCCCCAGTTCGCGCCGTGGGGGCGGGACATGAGCAGCAGGGGCTCCATGACGGTGAGGTCGGCGACGTCGGTGATGCCGCCGACGCGACGGGCTTCGGTGACCACGACGAAGTCATCCTGACCGACGTGGTCGGAGAGGTATTCGACATTGGTGGGTCCTCGTCGTGGATCGAGTAGTGCGCGGGCCGCGCCGAGGACCCCGAGGGTGAGGCACCCGCCCAGCAGTAGCGCGGTGGTTCCCTGCACGGTGAGCCGGGTGAGCACGGCGAGGTCTTCGATCAGCTCGCCACCGGGTGTCCACCGTGGAGCCATACAGAGGTTGTCCAGTTCGGGTACGACGAGCGGGTCGTCCTCACCGAGCGGATTCGCATCAAAGTAGAAGGGTAACTGAGGGAGGAACTCCCGGTATTTGGCGTTCCACGGTGGGCCGCCGATCACCACGAGAACCTCGACCTGGGTATCGAAGTACTCCGAGGGCGCGAAGTCGCGCACAACCGCGGTGGGAGCGAGTTGCGCCAGTTGGGTGCGGACGAAGATCAATGTGTCCAAGTCAGCGAACTTGGCATACCGCAGGTAGTTCCGATCCTGTGGTGACGCATACTCTGGACGTTCGTCCACGGGGATTTCGGAGCAGACAATGTCGACGCCACCGCTAGGACGCAGGCCCCAGAACCGGCGCACAGCATCGTAGGGATCCTGTTTGCTGGCCCGGCCGTGGTGGCTCGGGCTGCGGTCGATGGCCTGCGTCTGTGCCCCGTCAGGAGCCGACGAGATCGTTACCAGGAGATAAGCCAGGGTGTCGAGGGCTTGGTCGGAACGGCGGCGCACGGTCTTGACCGCGCACTTGAGGTGCTGGGCCAGGGACTCTTGCCTGTCGGTGAGCGTCGGGTAACTGTGGTCAGGTCGAACGTTGAAATCCACTTCGGCGTAGACCCGCTCGCTCTCGGTGAGCTGACCGATCGCCTGACGCAGGATTGCGGCGAGATGTTCGATGTGTTCGGCAGAGCCAGGCTCGGTGTCGGAGTCGCGGCACAGATATGCCTGCACAGGTTCGTCGATGATGGTGAGCAGTGCTGTGGGCCGCGCCAATCCGAGTCCGCGGCGCACCCGTCTCAAGCTGTCCTTCACCTGGTCGATAGAGGGCGGCGCCAGCATCTGTCCACCTTATGTCCAGCGAAGGCGAATGCGACATCGGGTTTCCCGAGCGGCCGTACTACCTGTGTCCAGAAAATGTCCACTCCAGTCCAGGGTGTCCAGAAACTCGGGATGCAGCAGGGATAGCACATACAGCGCAGTGGACAGACACTCGAATCGTGGCTGATCGAAAATCTGTTCGGAAGTAGCAGGATTCGTGCACTCCAGCCACCGTCCAGGAGACCGACGGAAGGGAAAAGTCATGTCGGAGCACGCCACCACCACGGCCGAGCGTGGGGAGTACGAAGCCCCCAAGGTGGAGACGAAATCGATGATCAGCCGCCAGTGCGACTGAGATGACAACCCTGGTCGGCCGCGGTGTGGTCGGCCAGGGACCGGCGGCAACAACAAGGGGTGGTCGAATGCTGACCTTGTACGTGGGTGATCTCCACTTTTCGGGATGGTCGATGCGCGGTCGAGTCGCGGTGGCCGAGAAGGGCCTTCCAGTGGCCGAAAGGATCGTGGAGCTGGATTGGCCGATCCGGGAAAGTCCGGACGGGGTGCTGTTCGCCGGCGACGGGACCGACGAACGCGAGGCCGGTATCGGCTGCGCGTGTGATGCCGACGAACTCGCGGAAGCCGATGTCGAAGGCATTCTGGAGGACTCCGCGATGTCGCTGCTGCCTCGGGTCCCGATTCTGGCCGACACCGAGACCGGAGCCGTTGCCGGAGATGTGGTCTCGATCGCCGAATACCTCGATGAAATCGCACCGGACTCCGGTCCCAGCCTCATGGGCACCACGCGACGCCAACGGGCCTTGGTCCGCTCTATCTCCGCCTGGGCGAGTCACGACCTGCCGTACCTGCGCGAGGGCGCGTCCTACGCACGCTCGCTCCGTACCGCCCCCGGCATTCCTGGGCCCGGCGCGGTGGAGCAGGCACGGTGGCTGTGCGATGTAGTGTCCGGATTGTTGCGCCGTTCGGGCGGTCCGTTCCTCGTCGGAGACTTCGGGCTCGCGGATGTGATGGTGTCGACCTACTTCCAGCAGCTCCGCGGCTGGCATATCGGCATCGACGACCCCACCGTGCGCGACTACGCGGGTCGACTGCTGGAACGACCGTCGGTCGCTGACCACATCGACCAGGCCCGCGCGATCTACCGGGCCATCGACGAAGCCCCGACCGGGTCGCCGCAGTGGATCCTGCGCCACTACCGCTATCACCCGGGCAAGCAATTGCTGCACGACTGGCAACGCGACCGCTGCGAACAACTGGTCAACACCACCGCCGCGGAGGCAGTACAGCTGGCCTATCAGGGTCTCGACCTCGAGCAGATCACGCAGACGCTCGCCCAAACCTATGAGGTGCCGCCGGAGCGCGTTGCCGACGACGTCACCACGTTGTTCGCGCGGCTATCACCCGCCTGACCGCTCGACGCGAGGAGCATCGCTATGCCCGCCACCCTGTCCCGGGCCCTGACCCAGCAGCTGAGATACCGTGCCGACCTCGGCCTGCTGTTCGACCCACACACCGGCACCTTCCATCGACTCCGCAACGCGGTCGCCGAATCGATGGTGTCCCTGATGTTCTCCGGCGCCGATGACGACACCGTCATCGGCGATATCGCGCAGCGCTACAACGCCGCCCCCTCACGCGTCGCCGCCGACGCCGCCGACCTGGTCGCCACCCTGACCTCCCCGCAGCCAGCAGCCGTCCAGGACGACGGCCGCGGATCGTTGCTGGGCGTCGACAAGCGGTTCGACACGAAGCTGGACTTCCCGCTGCGGCTGGAAATCGAGCTCACCGCCGTATGCAACTGGGCGTGCGGATTCTGCTACAACGTGTGGAAGATCGACCCGGACATGAGCGACGCCGAGGTCCGGCGCGCGGTAAAAGCATTGCCGGAAAAGCATATTCCGACCGAGCTGGCATGCTCGATCCTCGACGAATGCGCAGACCGGGGCTGTTTCGTCATCCGCTACAGCGGCGGTGAGACACTGCTGCACCCCGATGCGATGGAGATCTTCGAACACGGTGGACGCCGCGGCCTGTACCAGGTGGTGTTCACCAACGGCCACTTCCTCACCGCCGAACGGGCGAAGCGGCTGGCAGCAGCGAACGTGCGCTGTGTCCTCGTCTCGATCCACGGCGACCGCGACACCCACAACGAACTGACCGGCCATCCCCGCGCCTATGACCGCGCGATCGACGCGATGCGACTGCTGATCGACGCCGGCATCACCGTGGTCGCGGAGATGACACTGGTCAAAAGCAACATCGACGGTGCGCTGGACGTCATCCGCGATGTGCATGCGCTCGGGGTGCGCGAGTTCGGCGTCATGCGCTACGTCCCGACCGGCCGCCACGACGACCGCTACGGCATTCCGGTGTCGGTCACCATGCCGCTGATCACCCGCATCGACCACCTCCTTGCCACCGAATGCCCCGGGATGACGGTGGCGTGGCCCTGCGCGCAGAAGGTGTGCACCTCCGATACCGACACCCCGTTACGGTCCGACGACCCAACCCTCGGATTGCGGCTGTCGCAGATATCCGGGCACTGCGAATCGGGAATGGTGTGGGGCAGCGTCTCCTACGACGGCCGATTGCGGAACTGTCCGCACTCCAACGTCTACTTCGGTTCCCTGCACACCGAACCCCTCGCCGGAGCATGGCCCGCCTTGACCGACGCCGTGCACGCAGCGGTCGCCACCAGGCCAACCTGCACCGGTTGCGCAGTCGCCGACGCCTGCCGCGGCGGCTGCCACCTGCCCAGCTTCTTCGCTCCAGCGACCGGAGTAGCGCTCGGAATGCCCGCTCTCGCCACCGATAGGATTTCCGGATGACCACGGCAACTGCCCACAACGACAACCCCTCCGTCCCCGTATCGATGCAGGAAGCGATCCTTCGTCTGCAGGCGTACTGGTCGCAGCGAGGTTGCCTGCTGGGTCAGCCGTTCAACACCGAGGTCGGTGCCGGCACGATGAACCCCGCCACGCTGCTGAGTGTGCTGGGTCCGGAAATCTGGAACGTCGCCTACGTCGAACCATCCGTACGTCCCGACGACTCTCGATACGGTAAGAACCCGAACCGCTTGCAGACCCACACCCAGTTCCAGGTGATACTCAAACCTGAACCGGGTGATCCGCAGGAGTTGTACCTGGGTTCGCTGGCCGCGCTCGGTATCGACCTCGATGCCCACGATGTGCGGTTCGTGGAGGACAACTGGGCTCAGCCGGCGATCGGGGCGTGGGGTCTGGGCTGGGAAGTCTGGCTCGACGGTATGGAGATCACCCAGTTCACCTACTTCCAACAGGTCGCGGGACAGAACCTCGACCCGATCCCGGTCGAGATCACCTACGGCCTCGAGCGGATCCTGATGGCGATCCAGGGCGTCACACACTTCGAGCACATCGCCTACGCGCCCGGCGTCAGCTACGGCGAAGTGTTCGGCCAGTCTGAGTACGAGATGTCGCGCTACTACCTCGACGACGCCGACATCGACACCACCCGTGGCCTGCTCGCCGCGTACTCGGCCGAAGCCGACCGGATGATCACCACCCGGCTGCCGGTCCCTGCGCATGTACATGTCCTGAAATCCAGCCACGCATTCAACATTCTGGATTCGCGCGGTGCGGTGAGTACAGCCGAGCGCGCGAAGTGGTTCGCGGTGATGCGCAAGCAATCCCGCGAGATCGCCGCCCTGTGGACCGACTTACGTGCGGAGGCCGGGTATCCGCGCGGAGTACACGCCCCGCCGCCGCTGGCCACTTCTCCCGTCGATCCCGCCACGATCACTTCAGCACCCGGATCGGTGCTGCTGTTCGAGATCGGCACCGAGGAACTACCGCCGCATGTCGTGACCGCGAGCATTTCCAGCGTGCGCGCCACACTCATCGAACTCCTTGATTCCACTGCCCTGCCGCATGGTGAGATCACCGTGCAGGCGACCCCACGCCGGATCGGCGTGCGAGTCGAGGGCATCGCCGATAGGGAACCCGACAGCGTGAACGTGCGCCGGGGCCCGAAGGTCGCCGCAGCCTACGATGCCGACGGTAAATCCACTCCGGCTCTCGCCGGTTTCCTTCGTGCGCAGGGTGTTTCGGCCGATGATCTGCAACGGATCGAAGTCGGCGGTGCCGAGCACGTCGCGGTCGAGAGCACTCGCGCCGGCCGTTCGGCGGCAGTGGTACTCACCGATGTCCTGTCCCGGCTCACCCTGTCGTTGCGGGCGGACAAGAACATGCGCTGGCGTGATCCGGAATTGAGTTTCTCCCGCCCTATCCGATGGCTCACCGCGCTACTCGGCGACCAGATCCTCCCGATCACCGCCGGCACATTGGTAGCGGGCCGCAGCACCCGAGGCCACCGCCAGTCCGCTACACCGACGTTCGATCTCCCTGCCGCCGACCACTATCTCCCAGTACTCGAGGCCGCGGGAATCGTCGTCGACCCGGTCGAGCGCCGCGCACGCGTCGTGTCCTCGGCCGCCGCTCTGGCTGAGGCCGCGAACGGCCGGATCGACGTCGACGGCGACGCCGACCTGATCGATGAGATCACCAACCTCGTCGAATCCCCGACCGGTATCCTGGGCCATTTCGACCCGAAATACCTCGACCTGCCAGAACAAATCCTCATCACTGTGATGCGCAAGCATCAGCGTTACCTCCCGGTCCGCTCCGGCGCGGGTGACCTGCTGCCGGTCTTCGTGACGATGGCCAACGGCGACTGCGACGCCGACGTCGTCCGCGGCGGCAACGAAAACGTGCTCCGCGCCCGCTTCGAGGATGCCGCGTTCTTCTGGAATGTCGACCTGACCATCGCCCCTGACCAGTTCCGGGCCCGGCTCGGGGCACTCATGTTCCACGAGAAGGTCGGCACCATGGCTGACCGCGCCGACCGCATTGCCACAGCGGCCTCCATACTTGGCACCCGCAGTGGCCTCCCTGCTGCTGACGCGGCCACCTTGACCCGCGCTGGTGCCCTCGCGAAGTTCGACCTCGCCACCCAAATGGTGATCGAAATGACCTCCCTCGCCGGCACTATGGCGCGCGAATACGCGACCAAGTCCCGCGAATCCGAACCAGTGGCCACGGCACTGTGGGAAATGGAGCTGCCCCGCTCGTCCGGAGACGACCTCCCCACCACCACACCCGGCGCGCTCCTTGCATTGGCAGACCGCTTCGACCTCCTGGTCGCGATGCTCGCCGTCGGCGCCAAACTCACCGGCAACGCCGACCCCTACGGCCTGCGCCGCGCGGCAGCCGGAATCCTGGCAATCCTGCGCGACCACCCCGAACTCGCCGACGTCACCATCCCAATCGGCCTCAGGACCGCCGCCGACCAACTCCGCGGCCAGGGCCTCACCATCGACCCCGCGGTCCTGTCCACTGCTGAGGAACTGATCACCACCCGCTACGAGCAGCGACTCCGCGACGAAGCAGTCGGTCCAGGACTCATCGCCGCAGTCCGTCCCTCCGCCGAGGCCCCGCATCGCGCGGACATGTTGATCGACCAGATCAGCGAAGCCAGCGAGGACAACCGATTCGCCGACCTTGTGGAAGGACTGCAACGGATCATGCGGATCCTGCCTCCCGCCGCGCCCACCACCTACGACCCCGCTAGGCTCATCGGCCCCGCCGAGCAGCAGCTCCTGACCGTGATGGGTTCGGTGCCTGTTGCCGATGGCAAGCCGTTGACCGAATGGATCCCCCACGGCCACACCCTGATCGAGCCACTGACCACGTTTTTCGACGATGTCCTGGTCATGGCCGACGACCCCGCCGACCGCACCGCACGGCTGGGTCTACTGGCCGCGATCCTGGCGAAAGCTCCAGCCGGAATCGACTGGCGAGAAGTCCACCAAATGCTGCAGAAGCGGGATGGATGACACTCGTCGACCCGGCACCGCGCAGGCGGCTGGAGCCATGGCGGATCGCGACGTCATTGTCAGACGGTCAGAGCTTCCGTCATGAGTTACCGCTGCCGCCGCGCGGGCCGCCGCCGTCAATTCGTGTTCGGCAGGAAATCGAATTCGCCGTCGCGGGCTCCGGCAACGAAGGCGGTCCATTCGCCATCGTCGAAGCGGAGCCTGATCGCGCCATCCGCAGTCTGGACGAGGGTGTCCGCTCCGTCCTTGCGGACATTGACGATGCCGTTGGCGCTGCGCGAGCCGCTGCGCGATTCGTCGATAAACGCGGTCCATGCGTGGAGATCGAAGGTGATCGTGCCGTGCGAGGGGTGCTTGCTGTGCCGCAGGTAGACGCGACTATCGCGGGGGGCGACGTCCACGCAGTTCTCACCGGCCCCGCTGTGGCTGGATGTCCGCCAGCCGGCGGAGGGGGCGACCTCGACGCAGTTCTCGCCGTTGCTGCTGTAGCTGGATGTCCGCCATTCGAGGCGGGTGCCGGTGTTCACCGTCACTCCTTGTCTGTCAGGGTGCTGATTCGGGCTCTGATGACTTCAGCGGAGTCGGACTCCGACAGCGCTGCCTCACAGAGCCGGTCAGCTGCCATTTTATACAACTGCACCTGGTCCTGTTCCTGCATGTACAGGGCGCCAGCCGGGTATTCGACATATCCGATCGATTGGGCATTGTCGAAGTTCAGCAGCATGAAGTCGCCGTCGAGTCCGTCGTGGACGGTGACGCTGAGCGGCATGATGTGCAGCTCGACGTTGTCGAGTTCCTGCAGTTCGAGTAGGCGCTCGAGTTGCGGCCGCATCACCGTAGAACCGCCGACCAGGCGATCGAGTACGACTTCCTCCAGGACGGCGCGATACCGCAGCGGGTTGTTTGCTGCGGTGAGGCGTTGTCGTGCCATCCGCGCCTCCACAACCTGAGGTGCATCGATCGGCGGAACTCTCAGGTTCCCCTGAAGAAGCGCCATTGCGTACTCGGGTGTCTGGAGCTGTCCTGGGAGCAGTGTCTGTTCGTAGGTGAATACCGAGGTCGCGAGCCCTTCGAGTCCGACGAAGGTGCGGAACCAGTTCGGGAAGGCGTCGCCGAACGGCGCCCACCAGATTGTCTGGTCGGCCTGGGACGCGAGCGCGGCGAGGCGTGTGATGTGGACGTCGTCGGCGCCATAGAGCTTGAGTAGGTGAGTTACCTCGTCAGGTTGTTGCTGATTACGGCCCGATTCGAGGTAGTTGATCTTTGTCTGGGTGCAGCCGAGGTGTTCGCTGGCCTGGCGCTGTGACATGCGGGCTCGTTCCCGAGCGTCGCGTAACTCCCGGCCGATGAGGAACCGCAGGGCATTCGGATCTGACCGGTCCCATCCTGGCGTCGTCATCGCGGCCTCCATTCATCGATCGTGCGTTAGCACCCTATCCCGCCTCTCAGGGTGGATCGCCCCATCCCTTGCGGCTGGTATATATACCAGCTACATTACTCTCAATGTCGTGGCATGAGTAACACATCAATACCGCGCACTCAGCGAGTGTTCGAGTGATCTCAGGAGTGATCAGCCATGCAACTTGTAACTGGAGCCGATACTGACCGGCTGTCCGCGTGGTATGTCGGGCAACAGTCGTGGACGTTGCCGTGGATGCAGGGCAGGACGGTGGACACCCTGGCCGCGAATGCGGCTGTTCATGCGGGTGAGGCACTACAGGCTGCGCCTCCACCCGGCGATCCCCGCTGGAGAGATATCCGCTTCGGTGCTGACGCGCTGGGGCTGACCGTCCATGAACTCGCGGTTGTACTGGGTGTCACCTGCACCATTCCTGATCTCCCACCGCGTCGTGCGCGGATCTGGCTACCGGGCGAGCGGAGGTGAGCGCGGGTGTTGTCGAACGCGGACCGAGAACCGTCGTTGATGTACGGGTACCTGCGCAAGGAACTGCTCGGTGACCACCAGAGCGATGTCGAACATCGACTGCGGGATCTGGCTGGGCTGAACGGGTTCAATATCGCGGCCCTCTTCTGCGAGACGGGCGCGGGGACCGGTGCGTTGTGGCAGTTGATGCGGGCCATCGAATCGACCGGTGCCCGCGATGTCGCCGTTCCGTCCGAAGCGCATTTGACTGCGGGCCGTAGTCAGCAGCGGACGAAGTTCCTCCACGATCTCGATGCCGTCGACGGCTTGCGTGTGTGGTGTTTGGACCTGAGCAACCGGTCGGTTGTGCTGAGCGGATTTCGCCGCAGCGTCGTCCTGCCGCGTGAGCGCACGTTGGCTCGACTCCTGCTGCGGACCGGTTCGGTGACTGTAGTGGAGGAGGCCCGCATGGACATCCTCAATACCCTGTCGAGAGCCAGGCTGCGGCACATGGTCGACGACGTCGAACACTTCGTGCTATCTGCTCTGTCCGACTTCATACCCGCAGACAGCGGCGGCAATCCGCCGATCTTCGCCGATCTCACAGCCACGCTGCCGAATCTGACCGAGTCGATCGTTCTGACGGTGTGGCTGTTGCTTCGGGGCCCGGCGTTGGAGGTGCAGGTTCTTCGGTCGCCGATGCTTTCTCTCGAACCGATCGGTCCCGACGTACTTGGCCCGGCAGCGGCTGGCCGACGCTCGCTACGCGGGGGCGCCCGAATCTCTTGGATCCGGCTGCCGATCGAGCCTGGTCAGTCACCGCTGGCGGCGGGGCGAGCATCATGAGGCGGGCATTGGGGATCGTCCGTCGCGATATCGCGGGGGTGGCGGCCGAAACGGTGGCTGCGGGGATCAGGGCGCTGGCGCGCGTGCACCGCATCCAGCTGGACGAGATCGTGTTTCGCGACTCCAGCGAAGGCTTGGTCCGGCTGCTCGCGAATCTGCCCGACTCGGTCGATTTGGTGATGATTCCGTCGGAAGCCCACTTGGGCGCGTGGATTCCCGCCGCCCGGCGCACAGCTGAGGTGTGGTCGGTCGATCGGGGCGTGTGCTGGCCCCAGGGTGAAGGCAGGACGCGGTTGATATCGCGCCCCGATCGCCTGCGGGAGATCCGATGACATCTCTCGCGGGCCACACGGAGTATCCGCTATCGGTCGACTTGGTCCGCCTCGTTCGCGAGGCCGGTTGCGACACATCGGAATCCGGTGTCGTCGTCGAGCATCGAATGCGCGGCGTCGTTGAATGCCGACGGTTCGCCTCGGTCGAAGGGGCTGGTGAAGGCACTGCCTTTGAGTTCGTACCGGCCGCTGGTGGTTTCGGTGGCGGTCCATTCCCAGGTGTTGTCGACGAGGTCGTATACACCGAATGGACTGACACCGCTGGCGTAGGTCGCGACAGGGGTTGTCGTGCCAGGGCCGGAACCGCGAATATTGCATTTGGCTGGGGTCGGTTGGTTTCCCCAGGGCCAGACGTTGCCGCGGGTACCTCGAGCAGCTTTCTCCCACTGCTGGCTGGTCGGCAGGGACTTCTGGGCCCATCGGGCATAGGTGGCGGCGTCGTCCCGGCTCACCCAGACCACCGGGTGATCGGCGATCTCACGGGCCGGAGCCGGACCGCCCCAGTGGTGGGGTGCGGAATACCCTTGGGCCGCCACAAATCTCGCGTAATCCGCGTTGGTGGTCGGGAAGACATCGATCCAGTACCCAGCCACCCATACGGGTTGGTCCTGTGGCCCCGCGAGGTAGATCCCTTCGGGAATCCAGGTCATGAGCTTGCCGTCAGCGGGATGGCGGGTGTCGGTGCGTTGCTCAGGTACGTCGGTATCGCGGGCGTCGCTGAGGACGGCCGGGGATATCGCTTCGACGAACCGGGTCAGTTCGTCGCTGCCCAGCCGCGCCAGGATGGTGTCGAGTGCTGCTTGGTTGACCGGGCGGGGGCGGATGTTCTTGCCGCCGGCCTCCCAGCGGGAGATCAGCCGAGGATTGACGCCGATGTGTGCGGCGAATTCGGTGATACTCATTCGCCGTGCGTCTCGCAGTGCGCGCGCTTCGGCGCCGGTCCAGCTGCGGACCACGATGCCCATCGCCTGTGTGCTCCCTTCCCCGAGCGGTGGGTTCCGAGCCTAGTCACAATAGTGGCGCAAAGCAGGTCAGATGCGTTGCGGGGGAATGGATTCGTACTCTGTCCGGAGCCTGGCGATCATCTCATGGTCGACGGGCAGGTCGACGTTGTCGATGCGGGCGATGGCGCGAACGCCGACCGCTGCGTTGGTCGCGACCGCGCCGTCGACATGCGGCAGTTCGGCCAGCGTGATGGGTTTGACGACGACGTCCTCATCGAGGGTCTGGCTGAGCAGGCGCATCGTGATGCCGGGAAGTACCTCGGCCTGCGGCCAGATCAGCTGGCCATCGGAGATCACACCGATATTGGAGGTCGCGATCTCGGTGATGGTCCCATCGGCCAGGGTGAACAGGACGTCATCAGCGCCATCGCGTTGCGCGAGGCGACGCTGGTAGAGACTGCCGAACAACCCGACATGCTTGGTTTTGGGCAGGTCGCGGGTGTAGACGGCCGACCGCAAAGTCAGCGGGGCCTGCGGGACGGCGGGAGCCTCCCGCGAGGTGACGAGGATCTGCGGGTCGGCGTCGGCTCCAGGTTTGCCGAGCCCGAGGTGCGGGTCGAACACAGTGACGCGAACAACCACCGGAGACGCCGTGTCCGGCAGCGCGTGACGGATGAGTTCGCGTACCCGGTCGGGGTCGAGCTCGGTGTCGAACACGGTGCGGCAGTCGCGGATGAGTCGGTCCATGTGCTGGCTGAGTCCGCGAACAGCGTGGTTCTCGACCCGCATGGACGTGAAGTGCCCGTACCCGACCAAACCCAATGCAGCGAGATCGGACTCGGTGATCGGCGACCCGTTGAGTTCCATGGGGCCAGTCTGTCATCGACCGGCCTGCCTGGAAGCAGCGCTGGGTGCTCAACGTCAGCGAAACGTCAGTGCAACGCCGTGAAGCGACAGTTCCGGCCAAGCGCCCGCACACCGATTCTGAGGTTCATGGAAACCACCGAGGGCAGGGCCGGGTTCGGTGCCCGGCCAGGCCGCTCGATACATGCGCAAGGGGTTCAGTGATGACCGACGATCTGCCGCAGCGTAATCCAGGAGCGACGTTGCCCACGCATTTCGAGCGGCTGGGCGAGGCGCTGGCAACGGTCATCGTCGCCCGAGACGAGTCCGGCGGCCCGCTAGCGCGGTCGTTCTCGTGCGACGAGGCGACGATGCGACGGGTCGCTGAGCAATTACCGCTATGGACCGGCGACCCTGCGGCCGATTGATCCGCCATGGAGCGCCGCCTGGTCGTTGACTTCGACATCCCGGGAGTGCCGGTACAGCACTACCGAGCAGAGCGGTGTGCCGCAGAGGCATTCGCCGCCGAAGCAACACGACAGGGACTGGCGCGTGTGACGGTCGACGATCTGGCGACCGACGAGATGAAACAACTTCCGTACCAGCGGCTTTTCCTACCCAGCAGAAGGGACGACCACACTGATGGACTCGATACGAGCACCGATGCGGCCTGGCATGCGGCCGATGGACCGCATGCCCGCCATTATCTGCACTGATGTCGGGCACGACCCGGACGATTTGCTGGCGCTCATCCTCGCTGCGGCGGCGCTGCCGCTGCGGCTGGTGGTGACCAGTGACGAATTCGGCGGCGGTCAACGCGCAAGGCTGGCGCGGTTCCTGCTGAACTTGTGCGGGCGAACCGGGGTCGTGGTGGTCGCCGGCGCGGAAATCGAGGGCGCGCAAGCGCGATGGGTGTGCGACGGTCTGGTGCCCGCCGGATTCCCGCCAGTCTCGGCGCCGGTGACCGGGTCGGTAATCGACGCCGTGCGCGCGGTGCTGGGCGAGACCGGGCGTGCGGCGTGGATCGGTCAGGGACCGATGAGCAACCTGGCCCACCTCTACGCCGACGCACCGGGGTTGGCGCGGCGGCTGACGATCATGCAGATGGGCGGCGGCTTCGCCCATCTGTACAGACGGCCCGATCGTGCCTCGCACAACCTGCGCATGGACCCCGCAAGCGCCCGGACGGTGCTGACCGCGCCCGATCTGGACGTAGCCTTGGTGACCTCCGATGTCACCTTCACCCCCGAGACCGCGATCGACGCGGACAGCGAGGTGTATCAGCTGCTCGCGGCGGCCAACGCGCCGAAGTGGGCGAAACTCGTCGCTGCGGGCTACGACCGATGGTTCGCCGGGGAACGTTCCGCGTCGATGGCGGCCGACCCGCTGACCGTGACCGCTGCGGCCGGGATGGGCTTCGTCGAGTTCGCCACCCATCACGTGACGGTGGCGCCGGACGCGCGCATGTACGACAACCCCGACGGTGTGGCCCTGTCCATGTCGGTGGCGGCGGACTATGCGGCGTTTCGGGCGTGGGTCACCACGGTGGTGCAGCATGCTCTCGAGGTCGGGATGCGATACGACCCCGCCTTGATCGGGCATAAGCCGGGGAACACCCGACCCGTGGCCACCGGGCACGCCATGCCGATCGGTACCCGGTAATGGCCGACAGCCTGGTGCGAGGGCACCTGAACCCGGCCACCTTGACACACACCCAATCCAATATCGGCGACTGCTTCGCCGACCCCGGCGCACTGACCTACGGCCAGGCCCTGCATGCCCAGACGCTGCACCAGTACTGCTCACCGAGCTGCGGTGTCCGCAACCGAATCGATGAACAGCTCGGGACTGCGGCCAGTGAAATCGGAGAGGCGAGCTCAGATGACTAGTCCCCGTCGCGCAGACAATGAGGCGATCGTGCTCGATCCGTCTCAGGCACACAGCGGACGCATTCACGACGTCCTGTTGGGTGCGGGCAAAGACGCCTATCTGGTGGACCTCGAGGCCGGTCACAAGCTGATCACCCACTCCCGCGCCTTTCTGGTCGCGGCCCGCGCGACACGTTTGTGGCTGCTGCGGGCCGTGCGGTACCTGGCAAGTGAACAGCTGGTACGGCAGTTCGTCGAACTCGGCAGCGGCTACCCATGCTCGCCGAACCTGCACGAGGTAGCCCGCAACTGCGCGCCGACCGCACGCATGGTCTACGTCGATCACGACCCGGTGGTCGCCGCCCACGGCCGAGTATTTCTCGCCGACGAACAAACTGAATTCGTCCACGCCGATCTGAGCGACACCGACGCCCTCGTCACCGAGATCACCGCTGCCATGGATCCGAGCGAGCCGATCGCGGTGTGTCTGTCGTTCGTCGCCGAATTCCTGCCCGACCCGGGCATGGTCGTGGACGCGGTCACGACCATGCTGCCGAGCGGCTCGTTCCTGGCACTCAGCCATATCACACGTGACGCTGATCCCGGCCCCGTCGACCGCGCGGCCGATATCTACACCGGATTCGGCATCGAATTCCGTTCTCGCAGTCGCGACGAGGTCGCGGCACTGCTGGCCGGCTATGACCTCGTCGAACCTGGGCTGGTTGCGCCACACCGTTGGTGGTCACCCCACGACGTCGACCAGCGTCGTGCCCGCAACCTCGGCTGGGAGCCGCCGCAGGCCGACGACCTGTGTTGCCGCGCCGCCGTCGGGCGACTGCGATGACGAGGTGAGCCCCGGCGAACGCCAACCCAAATGAGCATCAAATGTGCTGATGGACAAGGAGATCCGTAACCATGATCGAGGCGGGGAGACAGATGAACGAATCCGGCGCGGATCGCGTCGCGAAGTTGTCCGAAGCCCTGGAACGCACCGATCTGGACAAGGTCCGGTCGTGGGGCCAGATGGTAGCCAGCCGACTACGGCGCGGCGGGCGAGTGCTAGCCGTCGGAAATGGTGGAAGCGCCGCGCAGGCGCAGCACCTGGTTGCTGAGTTGGTGGGCCGGTTCGAGACGGAGCGCAACCCACTCGCTGCGCTCGCGCTCACCACTGACTCCGCGGTGGTGACTGCGATCGGCAACGACTACGGCTTCGACCAGTTGTATGCCCGGCAGGTCCGTGCACACGGTCGGGAGGGCGATGTGTTGATCGCGATTTCCACTTCCGGGTGCAGCACGAACGTGATCGCTGCCGCCACAGAGGCGAACGAGCTAGGGATGCTCACCTTCGCCTTGACCGGTCCCGCTGACAGCGTATTGGCGCGAGTATGCGACGAGGTGGTGTCAGTCGATTCGTCGGCGACCTCAACCATTCAAGAATGCCACCTTCTGATCGCGCACGAACTGTGTGCGGCGGTCGATGCGGCTTTGGCATCCGCCCCGTCGACGTCGCAGCCGACCGAAGCAGAGACCGCCGAGTCCGTCCCGCCGCCGACGGTTGAGCACGCTCGGCGCCTGGTGATTGTCGGTGACGTGCTGGCCGACTGTGACTGGTGCGGTGAGGTCACGCGGGTATCGCCGGAAGCGCCAGTGCCGGTGCTCAGCGCGGTGTCACGGCAGTGGCGACCAGGCGGGGCAGGCTTGGCCGCGATCCTTGCCG
>NZ_BAFS01000461.1 GCF_000308415.1 Nocardia asiatica NBRC 100129
CATTCCCTGACGGTCGTCGATTCGAGATCCGTTGTATTTGCGAATCGGGGAGGTTAGGGCAAACTTTTGCCGGAGTTTAATTATGTAGTTTCGTCCAGGATTGATAATTTGGCCAGTCCCCGATAACGCGACCACCCGGTTTCAGAGTCGGTGTCGTTCGGTCGGTGTTCAGTTGATGTCGCAGCCCACGGGGTGGTGGGTGTGGGTGCAGGCCGCAGCGTACTCGGCCGGGGTGCGGTAGCCCAGCGCCGAATGCCGGTGCCGGTGGTTGTGCTCGTGCTTGAAATCCGCGATCACCACCCTCGCTTCGAGCAGGCTGGTCCAGTGGTTGCGGTTGAGGCATTCCACGCGCAGGCGCCGGTTGAACGATTCCACGTACCCGTTGTTCCAGGGGGTACCCGGCGGAATATACGAGATCCCGACCCGGTCTCGGCAAAATGTTTGCAGTGCTGCCGAAATCATTTCCGGCCCGTTGTCCAGGCGCAGCACCTTCGGCGCCCCGTGGACGGCGAAGACCCGCTCGAGTTCGGCGACCAGATGCTCGCCGGTGATCGACCGCTCGACCAGGTGCAGTAGGGATTCGCGGGTGTGCTCGTCGATCATCGACGCGATCTTCACCACCCGCCCGTCGACGGTAGAGTCGAACTGGAAATCCAGCGCCCACACCACGTTCGGCGCATCCGCATCCACCGCCGGCACCGACGAGGTGCCGGCCCGTTTACGCGGGTGATGCGCCCGCACCTGCAAACCTTCTTCCCGCCAGAGCCGGTGGACTTTCTTGATGTTCATCCGGTGGCCTTCGTCGAACCGCAGCACTGCCCAGGCCCGGCGGAACCCATGACACGGGTTCTTGGCCGCATAATTCCGCAGCCACGCCCGCGTCCCGGCGTCGGGGTCTGCCGGTGTTTGCGTGGCAGGGCACCGGCGGTATGTCGACCGAGCGAGCCCAACGACCTTGCACGCGAACCGTTGCGACATGCCCATGACCTCGCTGAGCATGTCCACGGCGCGGCGCTTGGCCGCTGGGCCTAGAATTTTCCCTTCGAAATCTCGCGCAGCGCGTCTTTCTCCAGTTCCGCGTCGGCGAGTAGCCGCTTCAATCGGGCGTTCTGTTCCCGCAGTTCCTTGAGTTCTTTGGCGGCGTCGGTGTCCATGCCGCCGTACTGGCGACGCCAGTTATAGAGTGTCGCCGCCGAGACTCCCAGGTCAGCGGCGATTTGCTCGCCGGTCAAGCCTTCCGCGGCCAGTTCATCGGCGCGCCGCAGCTTGCGCACGATGTCCTCCGCGGAATGCCGTTTCCGTCCAGCCATGGTTCCCATAGTCCCTTCTAACCCCTGATCAGGGCCAACGAGACTCTAATTCCGGCTGGTCGCATCCATGGGGGACGGGTCATGATCACCATGTTGCAGGGTAACGAGAACACCAAAAATCTGATCGACCGCCCGATGGAGTTCTTGGGCAACCTCTTGTTGCTGATCGTCGGTGGCAACGACACGACCCGGAACTCGATGAGCGGCGGTGTGCTTGCACTCAACCGCTTCCCTGACCAGTTCGATAAGGTGAAGGCGAACCCGGGCTTGATCCCCAATATGGTCTCGGAGATCATCCGGTGGCAAACTCCGCTGGCCTACATGCGCCGGATCGCCAAGGCAGACACAATTCTGAACGGCCAGTTCATCCGCAAGGGCGACAAAGTGGTGATGTGGTATGCCTCGGGCAATCGCGACGAGCGCGTGTTCGAACGACCGGACGAGTTCATAATCGACCGGTCCAACGCCCGCAACCATATCGCTTTCGGCTTCGGCGTCCACCGCTGCATGGGCAACCGGCTGGCCGAGCTGCAGCTTCGGATCCTCTGGGAGGAGCTGCTTCCTCGCTTCGAGAATATCGAGGTCGTGGGGGAGCCCGAGTACGTGCAGTCCAACTTCGTGCGGGGCATCAGCAAGATGATGGTCCGCCTCACTCCGAAGGCAGACGTATGAGTGTACAGCGAGCTCTCATCGTCGGGGCCGGCCATGGTGGAGTCCAACTCGCGGCCAGTCTGCGCCAGGATGGGTGGACGGGCGAGGTCGTCCTCATCGGTGAGGAGCCGACTCTACCCTATCAACGCCCTCCGCTGTCGAAAGCCTATCTGGCCGGGAAGAGCACAATTGACGAGCTCGCGATCCGCAGCGCGGAATTCTATCGCAAGCAGGGAATCAAACTCGTGGATGCGACAGTAGAGGCGATCGATCGATCGGCTGGTCGCCTCGCACTGAGCACTGGCGACGCATTGCCCTATGACAAGCTCGCGCTGTGCACTGGTGCCCGCCCTCGTCGGCTCGCCACCTCGGGCGCCGATCTGGCAGGGGTCTACTACCTACGCACCGCCGCCGATGTCGAGATGATCCGAGCCGCTGCCCGCCCCGGGCGGCGGGCCGTGATCGTCGGCGGCGGCTACATCGGACTGGAGACGGCCGCCTCCCTGCGAGCGTTGGGACCCCGATATCGTCGCGGCTGGGGACTGCGCCAGTCACCGGATGGCCCGTTATGGCCGCCGTATACGCCTGGAGTCGGTGCCGAGCGCCAGCGAGCAGGCCAAGGTCGCAGCCGCGACCATCAACGGGAAGTCCAGGAAGATAGCGGCGCTTCCGTGGTTCTGGTCGGATCAATACGATCTCAAGCTCCAGATCGCCGGCCTCAACACCGGATACGACGAAGTCGTCCTCAGCGGGGACCCATCCGGGGACCGCGACTTCACCTGCTTTTACCTCCGCGCCGGCGAGCTCGTTGCCGCCGACTGTATCAACCGCCCCCGCGACTTCGTATTCAGTAAGCGGGCAATCACGCAGCAACTCCACATCAACCGGGACGAACTGTTGCTCGCCGGCTCGGCCTGAGGCCACGGTCTGTTGGGTGATGGCTACGCGGCAGTGCGTGGGGCGTAGGCCGGCTCAGCGGTGGCTGACCCGCTCTTGCTTCGATGCACCGGTTTTGCCCAACCCTCAGCCGATTGCGCGACGTTCAGTGCATAGCAGCCCGTCTCGTGTTCGGCCGATGGTTGCAGCCCCAGCAGTGCACGATTCGGGACTTAACCAGCCGACTCAGTCCTCGCTGAGGAGCTCGACGTCGTCGAGCCGGGTGAGCGGATCGGCGCCGAAACAGGAATCGCTGGGGATCGCGTCGGTTGTGTGGAGCCGCATCGTGGTTGCTGCCTACGCGTTGGCGTAGGCGTCACCGCCGACCCGACCGACCCGATCGACCGTCGGAGATCCGAGACCGCCAGTGTCTCCACGAGTTTCACTGCGGTGTATCGAGACCTCACATCGGAATGATGTATCGCTCCACCGACCGGAAGACCTTTGCGAGCCCGCAGAGCCACCGCGGGCCGGATCGCCTTCTCCGCAAACGTGGCGTCTTCGCTGGTCGAGCATTCCGAGCCGAGGACGCAGCCGGCGTAGGCATCGACGACGAACGCGGTAGACGAACATCGGTGATCAGGCGGATGTAGGTGAATCGGCCATGAGCCGCATGTTCTGCGCCAGAACCCGAAACTGCCGGTCCGCCAGGTCGGTCGCTCTCGACGCGGCCTGGTTCGGTTTGGTCATGCCGACCTTCTTGCCGCGCACGATCAGCCACTGCTATCGCGGGTCGCTAGTCGCACGAAGAAAGGTGTTGCCGCTTCGCGGATTCCGATCGTTCCTCGGATTCCCTATTCGTGCAGTGCAGCTGGCGAATCTCCCTCGCTGCCTCGGTCGACACGCCTTCGGCGCCGCCGGTGTCGACCGCGGCGCGGCGCACCCAATTGCGCAGGGCTTACGGGTCGCTCCGAGCCTCGCAGAGACCGCTTTCATCCCGCCGAAATGCGTGGGCACCATACCCGGGCGGTTCATCTGCCGGGGCTACCTGGTCGCGATCATTCCCGTCGATCAGGGCTTATGGGTGGAGTGGCAATGCCGAAGCAGGCAGTGCGAAACGGCGCCACCTAGCGACGGAAGCGCGGAGCAAAGTGCAGCCGGAGTAGTGACCGAGGGAGTATCTTCGGTGGCCGATGCCTGCCAACCCGCCCCTGCACCACAACCGCACCTTCCTCGGCCGTAGATGGGCGAGACTGCTCATGTGGATGGTGTCGTCGCACGTCGCGGTTGCTATCGGCCCGACTTTCGCCGGGGCGATATCGCTCGGTTGCCAGAGGGCCGCTCGCGCGTCCCGGGATCGATCGAAATCCTCTATTGACACTGCGTGAGCAGCACCACATACTCATACCCTGAGTATCTGGTACTTGCAGTAGTGCACAAGGAGGTGCCGTGAGCAGGGTGCGCTCGATAATGACCCGACGAGGTACGTCATACCGGCGAAGCCATTCCGATCATTCGGAGAACGAGCTATGCCGGATCGTCGACACTTTCATAGCGGGCGCGCCAGTTGCATTGCGGAGCGATACTCTTGGTTGGGACGGGAATCTGTGGTAATGCCTGAACGTAGCGCGCTATCGACGTCGACGAGGTTGCTCAGGGAAAACTTTTCCGAAACCGTAGTGTCGGCGCTCAGAACTTTTGGCCGGTCGACGCAGATGGCTTCTGAGTCGGCTGCGGGAGCAGTAAGCGATATCGTTCGTTTGAGATTCCAGTGGCGAGAGGCACTGAATCAAGCTTGGTATCTGATCACGGTTACTGCGATTCCGGCCATCCTGATGGCCGTGCCTTTCGGTGTCATCGTTTCCGTCCAGGTCGGAAACTTGATTCATCAAATCGGGGCGGACTCCCTGCTCGGTGCCGCTGGTGGATTGGGTGTGATCAAACAGGGCGCCCCCATGGCAACAGGGCTGCTGCTGGGTGCGGCCGGAGCGGCCGCAATCGCGGCGGATCTGGGTGCACGTAACATTCGCGAAGAAATCGATGCCATGCGAACGATGGGCATCAGCCCCTTGCACCGACTGGTTATTCCTCGGATGGTGGCGATGGTTTTCGTCGCGCCGATGCTCAATATCTTGATCATCTTCACGGGCGTGATAGCTGGATATGCGGTCGCAATCGGCCCCCAGGGAGTGACCCCCGGCAGCTACTGGGGAACGTTCGGCTCTTTCACCGTCGTCGCGGACATCGGTGTCTCGATAGCCAAGTCCGTGCTGTTCGGATTCATCGTGGTCGTGATCGCGTGCCAGCGGGGGCTCGAGGCAAAAGGCGGTCCGCGTGGAGTGGCGGATGGCGTGAACGCGGCTGTAGTTCTCTCCGTAGTTTCCATCGCCATCACGAACCTCATAATTACTCAGCTGGTGTCGATATTCCTTCCGACGAGGCTGGCCTAGATGTCGGAGGTAAAGGTTACTCCACCCCGGCTGGCGAGGCTCAGGAGAAGAATAGCGCCGTTCGGAGCGCGCATCGCGCCCCTGGAGTCGATCGGTTTCGTACTCGCGTTCGTTTGGGAGGCGCTGTCCGCGATCCCGTTCACGATCAGGCGATATCGAGCCGAGACTATGCGCGTGATCACGGATATGACATGGGGCCAAGGGTCCATTATCGTCGGCGGTGGAACTGTACCGATGCTGGTGGTACTCGGTCTGGTGATCGGAGGCTCGGTCGGTGTAGAGTCCTTCACCACTCTCAACCTGATCAGCATGGGGCCGGTGACCGGCATCGTTTCGGCCTTTGCCAATACACGGGAACTTGCACCGATTGCTGCGGGCGTCGGGTTCGCCGCACAAGCCGGATGCCGTATTACGGCCCAAATCGGCGCTATGCGGATCTCCGAGGAGATCGATGCACTCGAGTCGCTTGGACTGCGATCGATACCGTTCGTTGTGACCACCCGGGTCATAGCCGGGGCCGTGGCAATCATTCCGACATTCTTGATCGCCTTGATCCTGAGTTATGCCGCTTGTCGCGCGGTGATCGTGCAAATTCATGGCCAAGCCGCCGGTGTCTACGATCACTATTTTTATCAATTCATCAGCGGCTGGGATGTGACGGCTTCGGTGATAAAGGTTCTCGTATTCGGGACGGCTGTGATTCTTATCCACAGCTATCATGGGTTCTTCGCCGTTGGTGGGCCAGAAGGCGTCGGAATCGCATCTGGACGTGCTGTCCGTGCCAGCTTTGTGGCAATCATCGGTTTGGATATGGTGTTGACCCTCCTCTTGTGGGGCGTCAACTCCTCCATCGAATTTACGGGGTGAGAAACGATGTCTCGCTATGAAACGCCGGGTGTGTCGACATCGAAGCGGTCATCGGTCATGCTGGGTGTTCTCGCCGTGATCATAGTGATCGTAGTAGCCTTGACCTGGACTGTTGTGATGGCCCTCCAGGATGATAATCGAATAGTGGTACTGCTGCGTACCGAGTCCATCGGCGACGGGATCACCGTCGGAACACCCGTTCGATTCGACGGTATCGAGATAGGTGATGTTTCGGGGATCGAATCGGACGATGGGGCGAAACAATTGATTCTCAGACTGGAAAGCGCCGAATCGGCAGGTCTCACGGACGGGCTATTCGTCGACTACTCGCCATCGAACTTGTTCGGCATCAGTGAAATTGCGCTGAAACCAGGTGATGGTGGGGCTCCATTACGGGATGGCAGTATCGTCGATTTGACGGGGCCGCGAGCAGACCGGCAACGAGACGCAACGATGGGTGTTCTCATCCGCAGCGTGGCTCAAGCAACTGGAGACATTCTCGTCCCGGAATTGACCGAGATCCTGACACGGGGCGCGACAATAGCCCGGCAATTCACACCTCTCATGGAGGCAATCGTTGTATCCAGCCGGAACATTGCTGAAACCCAGACGATGCCGATATCGCAGCTGCTGGACCAATACGGTTCCATGCTAGTCGGGACTGCATCGATGATCGACGGTACGGTCGGCCTCATAAATCGGCTCACCACGATCGAGATCTTGAATACGGATCGTGAGCTGTTCGATACGACTGTCAATACTGTAGGTCGGGAGTTCTTTCCTGGGCTGGCGGAAACTCTATTCGCGGCTCAGGGTCATCTGTCGGACTATGCGGCTATGCTCGCTCCGGTTCTGTCAACGGCCAGCAGAATGGTACCTACGCCCGGCGTCTCGAGCACGCAGCTCACTGAACTCCTATCACGTCTAGACCGATCATTCACGTCGACTCCAGACGGTCCGATTCTGAACATCGAGTTGGTTCTCGATATGGTTCCACCGTTCACCGCGTTCTTGCCGGGGCTTCTTCCGCCTACATCCAACATCGGAGGTGGCCGATGACAAGACAGCGTAGTCTTCTGGCGACCAGCGCAAAACTTATTGTGTCTGCCGTCGTGATCACTGTGCTGCTCGCAATCATCGTTCAGACGGTGCAACGCCCCGTATCTGGAGACGCGGTAGAATTCTCGGCTGAATTCGTCGACGCGAACGGCCTCAAGGCCGGCGACGATGTTCGTATGGATGGTCTCCGAGTTGGCGAGGTACGATCGATTACCTTGGATGCCAGGGGTCGAGCGGTGGTTGGATTTGCGGTCCAGCGCAATCACCCGATCTACGAGAACACTGTGCTGGCGATTCGCTATCAGAACCTCGTAGGACAGCGATATCTCGATGTTCAACAATCATCGCCGACCACAGCGGAGTTGACGGCCGGACATAAGATCGATATTGCCAACACGATCCCGTCGTTCGACATTACGAATCTATTCAACGGCTTACAACCGGTACTCGCAGAGCTGTCGCCCGAAGCGGTGAACAAGTTCGCAGAGAACATGATCGCTGTCATCGAGGGAGACGGAGCGGGCGTCGGTTCCGTCCTCGACTCTATCGAAGCCTTGTCCAACTATGCGCTGGACAGGCAAGCGGTAGTCACCGTTCTGGTCGGAAATCTCAAAGAGATATCCGACCATATCGGTGGCCGATCCTCGCATCTCGTCCGACTTGTCTCGGAGCTGGCCTCGGTTGTGTCCACGTTGCGTAGCAAGGTGGATGGAATTGTCGAATTCGCCCTCATGGCACCAGACGTGATCGCGCCATTGAACGGCCTTCTCGAGGCCTTCGGCTTGACGACCGGACCTAACGCCGATGCCGATGCCCTGTTGGGGGCAGTATTTCCGGACCCGGAACAGGCGGTCGAGGTGCTGCGGAAGCTGCCGGCCGTTCTCGAGACACTGAATGCGTGGGTTCCCGCCGATGGACCGGTCATCAATCGTAACTGCTCGAACGGCAACGCTGAAGTTCCGGCGCCGTTACATATGTTGATCAGTGGGCAAAGGATCTCGATATGCGAGCGGTGATCAGTAAGCTACTCCGTGTTCGCGGAGGAACCGCGTTGCAGTCGGTGAGTGCTCCTCTTCGAAGCATGGACCGAGAATTGCGCTGGGCTGGCGTCGGGGCCGCAGTGATGGGAGCGGTCTTGACGGCGAGCGTAGTAGTCTACGTAGTACCTTTCGACGAGTCCACATACTGGGCGGAAATGCCGGAAGTGGGCTCGGTCAAGGTTGGCGATGACGTCCGAATCGCGGGTGTGCCGGTCGGCGCGGTGAAGTCCATCGAGCTGAGCCGAAGAAACGTTCGAATGAGCTTCACCGTCGACAGCGACATCTTCATCGGTGACCAGACGAGTCTCGATGTCCGTATGCTGACACTGATTGGCGGCCGCTACCTCGCGGTGACACCGGCGGGGAATTCTGCGTTACATTCGTCCATTCCCGCCGAGAGGGTCCATCTTCCGTACAGCCTGGGTCGGAGTTTTGAGGACGCGATTCGGCCGATCGATGATATCGATGGCGATACGTTGCGTCAGAATTTGACGAACATGAACGCTGCGATTGCCAGTGGACCGTCCGGCATTCGCCGAGCAACGGAGGCATTCGGATCTCTGGTCGACATCCTCGACCGCCAGAACCGTGACATTTCGGACACGCTCGCGATGGCGGACGAGTATCTCGGCGCGATCAACGAGTCGAAGGCGACACTCGGCGGAATGATCGACAGCGTCAATCTGATGGAGACAGTGGGCCTCGACAAAAAGGCCGAGATCTACGAAGCCGTCCGGCTGATGGACGAGCTTCTCGCGCGTATCGCGGGCCTCGAGCCGGCGTATCGATCCAGGTTGCAATCCGTTGCGCGAGCCCTGGCCGACGTCATCCCTGAGCTGGAAAGTCTGGGTGAAGAGATGGGACAGGTTGTCACGAATACGCGCGACCTACTGGCGCGGCTCCAGCCGATCGCGTCGTCGAAGGAAGGGCTCGTGGTCGACCAATCCGCGACAGTTGTCCCGGTGCCGTCGGTGTGTATTCCGGTCCCCGGAAAGGAGTGCTGACGATGAATAAGCTCTTGGCGTCCCGGGGTCTCATGTCCGTTCTCGGTGTCGCGGTCGTATGTGCAATTCTGATCGTCGGATACTTCGTGATCATCGAGCCTCCCAAGAGGATGCGTAGCTACTGCGCGAATATGCCGGATGCAATCGGCTTGTACGCCGGGAACCATGTCACCATGCGAGGGGTCAGAGTCGGCTCGGTGACGCGTATCGAACCTCATGGTGACATGGTCCGTGTCGAATTCGAGGTAGAGGTAAACCATTCGCCCCGCGGTCAGGTGTCAGCTACTACCGTATCCGACACAATCGTCGCGGATCGATCGCTTGCATTACTCGATGACAGCGAAGCCGAGCATGAATGGGATTCCGGACAGTGCATTACCCGTACACTGACACCAAAGAGCATGTCGCAGACTATGAATGCGCTGGGCAACCTCGCTGCAGAGATCACCGATGGAAATGGTTCGACACAGCGTGAAAGGCTTGCGGATGAGCTCGCGGCCTTAGATGCCGCATTATCCGGAACAGGACCTGAAATGAATGATACGATCCTCAAGTTGGGTCGTGCTCTCAATTCCCCCAATGCTGCTATCGGGCATATCGGTGCGCTTATCGACTCACTGCGATCATTATCGGACAGCATGGCCGGCGGATGGGGCGATATCAAGGCCATGATCACTCGTCTGGCTCCAGGTCTCGAAGTGATCGATCGTGGCATCTTTGAGCGCACCGTGTCGATTATCGATTCGTTGCGGATCATTGTGCCATGGTTGAACGAGATTACTTCAATGTTTGGTGACCAAATTCTCGAAGCGCTGAACGCGACAGTCCCATTAGCGCGTCTCGCCCGTGCGAATATCGGCTCGGTACAAGAAATAATCGACCTGACGCCACCGCTGGTGCAGGCTTTTCAGAGGGCGACGGCGCAGGAGGGTGGTTCACCGATCTTGACTTACGCGGCGCCGGTGGCTCAGCTGCCGCCGGCGGACGCAGAGCGGGTATGCGCGACCATCGAGCGTGTCGTGCCAGGTAGCTGCAAGTCCGCTGAGAACGGGTTGGAGAAGGTTTCGGTTCTTCCGTTGATATTCGGGACGGCAGGTGCGCGGTGATGGTTCTGCGACGAGTCGTATGGGCGCGATCTGCTCGTGAGCGTGGTGGTCGGTTCATCGCTGCGGCCGCGGTGGCAATGGTGTGCATAGTTCCCGGATGTGGATTCGATCCCGCGGAGGTTCCCGTTCCGGGGACCGGAATTTCTGGAGACCGGTACGGTATCCGGATTCTGTTCGCTGACGCCTTGAATCTGCCAGCGCGAGCGAAGGTTACAGTCGATGGTCTGCGAGCAGGGGTCGTGCGCGATGTGTCACTGGTCGACGCGGGCAAGGACCACGACGGGTATGTTGCCGTCGATGTCGACCTGATGGCGTCGGTTCGATTGCCGGTCGGCACCACCGCTGAACTCCGCCAGCCGACGATACTTGGCGATGTCTCCATCGCGCTGATGACTCCGCCGACCGGCACGCAGGATGCCCTTCCCCCGGGCGCCACCATCGGATTGGACAAGACGAAGCCGCTGCTGCAGGTTGAGGACACCATGAACGTACTCGCGACCTTCGTCCAAGGAGGAGGGATTCAACAGGCTCAGGAGATAATGAACCGCGTGAACGGGGTGCTGCCGATCGACACTCGGCAGACTGCTTCGATATCCGAGGTAGTCGGTGCGGATATCATTGACCTGGCCAACCACCTGGATGCCGTCGACGCAATGCTGAACGGTCTGCGCGCGAACACGGACGTGGTGCAGCGTAGAACCCCTGAACTGGAGTATTTGCTGACCGAGTCGGGGGTGAGCCAGGCCGCTGCTTCGATGACTTCCATGATCGGGTTGATCACGTTGTACGACGGATTCAAATTGCTCACAGAATCTCTCCGGTGGGTCGGCCCCCTGGCGCAATCGGGCAATGAGGCCGCACGTGCCTTCGTGCCGCTATTGTTCACTCGCCGCCCGCTTGATCTGAACGCCCCCTCGAATTTGAACAAAGCCGTGGCCATTTTGCGCGAAAAGGTTATTCCATTTGTTGAGCGCGGTCCGAAGGTTGATATTGTAGGCATTGAAGGCGTCGGCCCCATATCGGACGACGATCGGATAGACAGTATTCTTGCGTCGCTGCGGATGATCGGAGTGGTTCGATGAAGCCAAGTTCCGTGCTATCCCTGGTGTCGATCGGAATCGTGCTGGTCTTGGGCACCGCATACCTAACATTCGGTGTGCTTCGAGTTGATTGGTTTTCTGGCAGGACTGTTGTGACCATGGCTCTGCCGAGGACCGGGAGTTTGCTACCCGGTTCCCCGGTCCTGTTGAGAGGAGTGAAGGTAGGAGAGATCGACTCTATCGACAAGGCCGAGCGTGGTGTCGAATTGGTGCTGAGTCTCGATCCCAAGTACAGGGTTCCTGCGACCGGCAGCGCTACTGTTGAGGACCTGTCGGGGTTGGGGGAGCCCTATATCGAGTTCGTACCGAATACTGATGCCGGGCCCTACCTGGCCGACGGTCAGCGTATCGACGCGGTTGAAGTGGCTCTACCCCGCTCGATACCTGATGTGGCGCATACTGTCACCCATCTGGTCGAGCAACTGAACCCACAGGCGATCAGCAATATCGTCAAGACCTTGGATCAGACGTTGTCGGGGACGGAAGCCGTGATGCCGCGTCTGGCGGCATCGACAACGCTGCTTTCGGAAACGATTCTGAGTAGGTCACCCGAAATCCGGAATATCTTGAAGAATTTGCAAACAATGGGTGCTGATATGGAGTGGGCCGAGCAGTCGATGACCGCCGCCGGCCCTCTGTGGGAGGAAGCCGGAGCGTGGGGCGCACTCATCGCGGACTCTCTGGCGCGACTGTCTCGAATCGGCAATATGCCCGGGGACTATATCGAAGGAAACGGACTTATTCCCTTCCTTGATAAAGTGACGTCTTACATCAATGAGATCGGCCCCGATCTTCGTGATCTGGTCCCGGCGGTACAGCCACTGGCGGAAAGCGCGTCGAACTCCATGGCGCAAATCAACATAAGCGACCTGATAGATCGTGCACTCAGTGTCACGGGGGACGGTGCTTTGCGAATGCGGATCGCTGTCAAATAGATGTGAAAGAACGAGAGACACCGGAGCTGATTATGCCCACAGAAGATTCTCATGATACTGACCGCGAAGCTGCGGAAGAAAAGCCGGTTGACGCGGGTGTGCCTCGGACGTCGGTCAAGGGTGGCTCGAGCGCACGCGGGTCGGAGAGGTCGTTCTCGATAAGCCTGCGTTCTCTGGCCTTGGGAACCGCAGTAGCCCTCCTTGTTGTCGCGGTGGCCGTTTCGATTCCGTTGTGGCTCTCGGCTAGGAGCGAGTTGAAAGATCGGGACGCTGTCGTAGCCTCGGAGAAGCGCGCCGAAGAAGTAGCGTCTGAGTATGCAGTCGGAGCCTCGAATATCGACTATCAGAATTTCGACCAGTGGGTTCGTGGTTTGAAGTCCAACGTCTCGCCCGTTCTTGCAAACAAGTTCGATGCCACTGCTCCGCAGCTGAAAGAAATTGTGCTGCCACTGAAGTGGAGTTCTAGTGGAGTTCCCATCGCGGCGACAGTGCGCTCCGAACGATCGGGTGTCTACGTCGTCAACGTGTTCCTGAATGTGACATCGAAGAGTGCGCAGATACCGGAGGGTGCGCAAACGACTGTTACCTATACCGTAACAGTTGACAAGAATCTGGATTGGAAGGTAACAGATGTCGGTGGTGTCGACTCGGCACTCCCGGCCAAATAGTCACCGGGGTTTTTCGACGTTGAGGAGCTTGGAATAATGACTTCGATTTCCAGCGCGGGTGTTCCCTGCCGCCGACTCGCTCTCACACGGGACGACGGTCCGACATTGCAGATCACCGAATGGGGCTCGCAGACCCCGCGAGTGACTATGGTCTTGACCCATGGACTCGCGTTGTCGCACGAGAGTTGGGAGGACGTTGCTCAGCTTGTGATCGCTGCGGACCCGACTATTCGCGTCGTCACCTACGACCATCGGGGACACGGGGATTCGGAGTCGGCTCCGGCCAGCCTCGAGATTCTTGCGGATGATCTTGCGACTATTCTTTCGGAAACTGTGCCTACGGGTCCGGTCGTATTGGGTGGTCATTCGATGGGAGGGATGACTCTCATGGCCTTGGCTGAACGTCACAGTGAGGTGCTCGGACCGAGAATCCTCGGCGTCGCGTTGGTGTCGACAGGGGCGGGCGATATTCTGGGAAATATGATGCGCAGCAAATTCTGGCGAAGGCTGATAATGCTGGGTCTGGAGGCGCTACCCTATATCAGGATTCCTTCCCGGCCGCTTTTCCTGATGCGGCAGTCGACACGAGGCATCCTATTCGGAGCGCGTCCTCGTCGGCACGATATGAACCGTGCTGTGCTGCAGCTCGCGAAGAGCAATTCTCGCAATGTCGCGGAGCTGACCCGTTCGATACTCTCTCACAAACGTTACGGCGTGCTGGGCAGATTCAGCTGTCCCGTCGTCGTGCTGGTCGGGTCTCGTGACCGCCTGACCCCCGTTCATCACTCGCGTGCGCTTCGGCATCGTATTCCAGGGAGTCATTTGGTCATCTTCGAAAAGGCTGGGCACTACCTGCCCTACGAACGCAGCGGTGAGGTGGCCGTCCATCTCCTCGGATTGACTCGGGAAGCGCGCATACGCGAAGCAACCGTCGCATAGCGGCATTAACATTCGTCATACGCTGAGGGTAACGATAGGCGAATAGTTCGCTATCAGAGCTTGATATCGGTCCGGGAACCGCGGAACGCCCTTTCTCAACAGCCGGATGATGACTGTCAGGGTAGTGGGTGCAGCCGCAGCGCGCTGGGGCCGATGTCGTATAGTCCAGCGTCGGCTGCCGGTGCCGCTAGTTGTGGTCGGCTTTGAAGCCACCGATTTCAATGCGGGTTCCAGCTGGCTGTTTCAGCGGTTGCGGCCCGGCGCGCGGGTTCGCAACCTTGTTGTCGAACGTCTCGGCGAAGCTGTTGTTCAAGGTTGTGCCCGGCGGCAGGTACCGAGCTACAGAACATGCTGGTCACCATCATCGGTCCGCCGCCCCGGTTTTAGGTTGGACAACGGTCGGGAGATGATTTCGGTTGCCCTGCAACCAGTTCTGCGCCGACCGGGTCGGAGTATCCTAAGCGGTGACGGGACCCGGTAGTCGGTCCGCCGCGTGTGAGAACCGGTTGTAGGGGATGCAGGGTTGTAGCGTATCCGGCTGGGGCGTTGCAGCCCAGGCCGGAATCTCTTCGGCGGTGATTGTATTCTTCCTTCCAGTCGCTGATCACGACGCGGGCTTGGGTCAACGACCAGAAGCTGTTGATGTTGGGGCATTCGTCGCGTCGGCGGCGGCTGAACCATTCAATGTAGCCGTTGCGGCAGGGTCGGCTAGTGTGACGAACGCTGAGCAGACCCGTTCCGCCGCCCAGTCGCCTGGCACGCGAAATTGGTCTGTTGCCGCAGCGCAGGGCGGCGGGGTAGCTGCGATCGACAGCGATTCGTTGATGAGTCCGTCGGCGGTGATCGATCGTTCCACCAGCCGGCCCAAGCATTCGCGGGTGTGTTTCATCGACGATGGAGACGATCTTGACCGGGCGTGCGTCGTCGCTGGCATCGAATCGGAAGTCCACTGCCCATACACGGTTGGGTGCCTTTGCCTCCGTGGTGGTGGTGGTTTCCAGGCGTTTCGGCGCCGCAGCGGCCCTCGTAATCCCTCGTCGCGCCAGAGGCGTTGGATTTTCTTGTGATTGACTGTCCAGCACTCGCTGCGGGCGCCGTGGTAGGCGCGGCGGAATCCTTGCCGTGGATGGGTTTCGTCCAGGCACGCAGCCATTCACGCAAAGCCGCATCGGGATGTGCATTGGTGTCGGTGGTTCGAACGCGCCGTTGTATACTTCGATGTTCGCCGGTAACCGGCAGGCGAACCTTTCGCGGACCCCGAGCACCCGCACCAGGTGCGCCACGGCCGCCCGCCGGCGTTCCGGGTCTAGAAGGTTCCCTTGGCGATCTCGTTCAATGCAGCTTTCTCTAGCTTCGCCTCGCCGAGAAGACTTTTCAGAGTGGAGTGTTCGCGTTCGGGGCCCTTCAACCGTTTGCCGTCGCCGGCCTTCAGCCCGCCGAACTGGTTGCGCCACCGTTAGTAGGTGGCCATGGTGATCTGCAGTGACGGCGACTTCCTTATTCTCGCCCAGCAGGTGGACGGCCTTGCTCAGCTTGCGCACGGCCTGTGGAGGTGTGTGCCCTTTTCGTGTCGCCATAGTCATCGAGCGTTCCTGCCCACTACGTGGGCGGCAATGCTCTCACAGCCGCCGGACCAAATCTCATCGGGTCAGGTCAGACGAATTCGCAAAGCGCGCACCACTTGAACCTACCTATCCTCGATGATCAGACACTGCCCATTCGACCTACGGGTCGCTATGCGATGCATTGGGGACAACGCAACTGACTATGGATCGAGTGTTCGCCGCACTGATGCCATCGATCGGTCATTGGCGTGGGCATCCGATCGACTGGTTCGAGCGGCGTGTGTAGGCCAGGGGAGGTGACGTCGGCGGCGCCGTCGGATACCGCTTTCGGCGGCTTTTCGTGGAGGGGAAAGTGGGACGAGGATCAGAACCCCGGCTATGGTGATCGCTGCCAGCGCGAGCGCCGAATGTTCCACCCCACTCCAAAAGGCATCCTTCGCATAGTCGGCGAGAGGTCTTCCTACATTACCGGCACGCTCAGCGACTTCAAGGGCACCGGCCAGGGAACTGCGGACCGGAGCGCGCGCGGGCTCGGGAAGGCGGTCCAGCACCTCGTTGATCCTCGAGGTATAGCTCGCGGACAAAATGCTACCGGAGACGGCAATGCCGATGGCCGCGCCGACTTCGCGAGTCGCGTCGTTGACCGCAGCGGATACCCCGTGCTTCTCCAACGGTGTGTCGAGCATGATCGCGTTGGTCGCGGGGGCGGCCGACAAGCCCAGCCCGGCGCTCATGATCAACAGGGGCCAGAGAACGTCGAAGTACGACGAACCGGTGTCGAGGCGAAGGATGGCGAGTAAGCCGACGGCGATGGTCAGAAGACCGGTCGCTGTCGTCACCCGCAATCCCGCCCATGCAGCGATTGCCGGCGACACGAGTGACATCACGATGAGCGGAACGACCATCGGCGCCAGCGCCAGCGCCGAGCCGAGGGCATCGAACCCGAGGATGAGCTGGAAGTGCTGTACCAGTAGGTACATCACACCGAAAGTCACGAGAAACTGGATGGTTATCGATAGCGCGCCGCTTGAGAAGCCCCGGCGGCGGAACAGGCTCACGTCCAGTAGCGGGTGCTCGGCACGCACCTCGGTGAGGATAAATGCCACGGTGCCGATTACTCCCGCCGCACCTGCGACAAGAACCCGGACATCCGTCCAGCCGCGCGACGGACCCTCGATGACCGCGAACACCGACGTGCCGATGGCGAGCACGACCCAGAACATGCCGAGAAGATCGAACGGCGGGAGTTCGGCGTCCTGTGAATCGGGCACGGTGAAGGCCAGAACCAGCAGTAGTAGTGCGACGACGGTCAGACCGACGAAGATCGAATGCCACGACCACTGGGTAAGAAGCAGACCGGATCCCACCATGCCGATCACGCCACCCGAGCCGGCGATCCCGGCCCAGACTCCGACCGCGTACGACCGCTTCTCCACTGGGAGGTTGCTTGTCAGAAGCGAGAGGGTCGCCGGCATGACGAAAGCTGCTCCTGCGCCCGCCAAGGCCCGGGAGGCAATGAGTGCCGCAGGAGTATCGAGAAATACAGGCACAACTGAAGCGGCCGCGAAGACCGCCAGGCCGACGATTAGAACGCGTCGGCGCCCATACCGATCGCCGATCGCGCCAGCGGGCAAAACCAAGCAGGCGAGGACCAGCGTGTATCCGTCGACGATCCAAGTGAGAGCATTTTGATCTGCGCCGATGTCGAGCGCAAGGGCAGGCAGAGCGGTGTACAGCGCTGCCATGGCCGCAACAACCAATGCTACTGCGGCACAGGTTATGGCCAGCGTCCAAGCCGCGGAGTTGCGGTCGCGAAGCCGGTCTCCAAAGCTGATCATGTCGGTATCCTGGTCCCTTCGGGGCGTCGTCGGCATTCGCGTAGGTCCTACGGCTCAGCTTTGCGTAGCTTCTACTTCCTCCAGCGTCGTCGGCACGTGATAGGGCGGTCGTCCTCTGCCCTGAACTCGATAGCGGCCCCAGAAGTCACGATCGCCGATGGTCGCCGGCGCCTCGCCCGTACTGGTCCGGATCAGCACGGAACGTCGGCGTCCCCCTAACAGATTGTCGAGTTCGTCGTTCTGGCGGATGCGCCCGTACCAGCTGAAGCGGCCGTCGATGGGTTGGAAATAGCCGCGCAGTTCGACTTGCACCTCGACGTCGTCGGTTGCGATCACCACTGTGGCCGGCCCGATGTAGTCAGAGGCATCGTGCGGACTCTGAGACTTCACTGTGAACTCCTCCGTTTGGTCGATAGTCGACGCCAGCGATCGGATCGCCCGGCACTGGGGCCAAGTAGCCCGGCGTCGGGATCGGGGCCGGCCCTTGACAAGCCGCGCCGCCGGGGTCAAAGTTACCTCATACCCCAAGTATCCGCTACTGCCCGTATTGCACTCTTGAGCGGATACCGGGTTACTGCCACCGGACGTTGATCCGGACAGGATGTATCGATGCAGAGTCATCGATCGAGTCTCAAAGGAGCGACAGATGACGACCAGTGACGTCAGGGCCGAGACCAACGGGCAGATTGCCGTAACCACCGACGGTATGGCGCGCGTGAGCGGTCGGCGACCCATTGACCTGCAACGATCGGCCGGACGACTGCTCAAGACTTCCGTAGAGAAGTTCTACGACGCCGAAGTCGACATCGACTGGGATAGTCCGTGGCTGCCGGATAAGGCGTGGTTCCCCGAGCATCGCCTGTCCCTCTACGGCACCGGTCTGTGGAACCGGCTTTCCGAGGAACAGAAGATCGACCTGGGCAAACATGAGTTGGTGAGCATCCTCAGCTTCGGGATCTACGCCGAGAATTTGCTGAGTATGGCGTTGCTACGGCTGAACACGACGGGTGATCTCGTCGACAACAAGGCCCTATACGCACTTGCCGAGGTTGGCGACGAGAGCCGCCATTCCACAATGTTCGCGCGTCTGATCGCCAAAACGGGGATCCCGCCCTACAAGCTTCCGCCGGGGTTTCTGTCGCTGGCGAAGATCCTGCATTTCGTCCCGCTCGGGCCCTCGATCCAGGGCGCGACCTTGCTGATCGAGGAGATTCTCGATCGGGCACAGCGTGAAGCGATGAACGACGAACGCCTACAACCGCAGGTCCGGCAGTTGATGAAAATTCACGTGCTCGAGGAGGCCCGCCACATCACGTTCGCGCGCTCCGAGCTTGTCGAGGGTATGCGGTCGCGAGGCCGGATCTCGCGGGCATGGCACCGCGGCGTCCTCGCAGTTGTCGCGAACCTGTCCTACCCGATCTTGATCAATCCCAAGCTGTACCGTGCTGTCGGCGTGCATCCTCTGCGGGGGTTCCTCGCTTGCCAATTCGGCCCGCACTACCGGGAGAACCTGCAGTTCATGTCCGAGCCGATGATCCGATTCTTCGATGAGGCAGGAATGATGGAAGGTCGCTTCACCATGTTCCTTTGGCGCCTGACGAGGAGCCTCCCCGACGATATCGCCCGGCGGTGAACAGACTCGGACCGGCGTGAACAGCACCACGCATATTGCTAAGCGCAAGTCGCGCCGTGATATGTTGCGGCGGGCACTCGTCGAATCCCGCGAACTCCTCGGTCCCGCCCCCGGTCCGACATATCCGCAGTAGCTGAGTAGCTATCGAAAATTGTGGCCACCTGTACCGCACGTGAGCCAACGTTCAGAGGAAATCGATGAGTAATAACCGTTCTGCCAAATACACGGGAAAGACCAATGGTTCGGGAGGTCGTGCAGCGAGCGAGAGGGTGCACACAACAGAGGTCCTCATAGTCGGGAGCGGATTCTCCGGCATGGGAATGGCGATTCAACTGCTGAAATCGGGAATGAATGACTTCTTGATAATCGAGAAGGATTCCGAAATCGGCGGAACCTGGCGCGACAATACATATCCGGGCTGTGCCTGCGATGTCCCTTCTCACATGTACTCGTACTCTTTCGAGCCCAAGCCGGATTGGAGTCACTTGTGGGCAGGACAGGATGAAATTCAGCAGTATCTCCTGAGTCTCGCACGCGAGTACGATCTCTATAGCCGCACGCATTTCGGGCGGGCCTTGCAATCCGGATACTGGGATCCTAGTGATTCCGCGTGGCATGTTGCGACCTCCGACGGCAACGAGTACGTCGCCCGATTCCTGGTTTCAGGCGTAGGCGCACTCCATATACCGAATATCCCCCAGATCAAGGGGCAGAAGAAGTTCGCTGGTGCAGCATTTCACTCGGCGCAGTGGGATCATGACTGCACATTGGATGGCAAGAAGGTCGCTGTTATCGGGACCGGTGCGAGCGCAATCCAATTCGTTCCGGAAATTGCCAAGGTAGCCGATGAACTGCATCTATACCAGCGGACGCCGGCGTGGGTACTGCCCCGTAGGAACGTCAAGGTCCCGAAGGTGATCCAAGCCCTGCTCACGAGGGCGCCGATCCTCGCCAAAGCCCTCCGGACTGCCATCTACTGGTCAGCGGAGTCACTGTCGATAGGACTGAACGGACATATCAATTTCATGCGTCCGCTCGAGAGTGTCGCCAAGTGGAACATAGCGCGGGGAATTGATGATCCCGCGCTGCGCAAGAAGCTCACCCCCACGTATCGCATCGGGTGCAAAAGAATCCTCGGTTCCAGTGACTACTACCCAGCGCTGAATCGGCCCACTACATCCGTCATCACCGACGGGATCGCCGAGATCACCGAGGACGCCATCATATCCCAGTCCGGTGACAAGCGTCCGGTCGACGTGATCATCTATGCCACCGGTTTCCACGTAACCGACGGGTTCGACCACCTCCGGCTCAAGGGTGCGTCCGGTCGTGAACTCTCCTCCGTATGGTCGGACGAAGGGATTCAAACCCATCTCGGCATCACCACCGCAGGTTTCCCGAACTTGTTCTTCCTGCTCGGCCCCAACACCGGGCTTGGTCACAACTCGGTGGTATTCATGATCGAATGCCAGATCAGGTACATCATCGGCGCGATTCGGCTCGCGAAGCAACGCGGCGCAGCTGCGCTCGAGGTGCGTGAACCCGTTCAGCGGGAATTCAACTCGGACATCCAGCGGAAATTGGTGAACGGGGTCTGGAGCAGCGGGGGGTGCACTAGTTGGTACCTCGATGCACAGGGTGTCAATCGGACGGTCTGGCCAGGTTTCACCTGGCAGTATTGGCGGCGTACCCGCAATGTCGCGGACTCTGATTTCGCGTTGGTCGGCGAGTCGACAGGTGATCGAAGCGGCGACCTCCTTCCGAATTCGATCAAGAAGGGTAGCTTGCCGAGATGAGAGAGTTCAGCGACCGAGTCGTCTCGGTAACCGGGGCAGGTTCAGGAATCGGCCGTGCAGTTGCAATTCGACTCGCCGGCGAGGGCGCGCGGCTGGCCATTGCCGACATCGACGGCGAACGGGCCCGCGAAACCGCCTCCATGTGTACCGCGCTGGGTGTCGAATGCCAGCACTATCAGCTCGATGTGGCCGATCGTAGCGCATTCACGGAATATCGTCGTCAGGTCCTCAGCGACTTCGGTTCGGTCAGTATGGTAATCAACAATGCCGGGGTCGCACTCGGCGCCGACATACTGGATATGCAATGGATCGACTTCGAATGGTTGATGTCGATCAATTTCTGGGGAGTCGTGAACGGCACGAAACTATTTCTTCCGGATCTGATCGACTCGGGCGACGGCCATGTTGTCAACGTGTCGAGTGTCTTCGGACTGATGGCCATTCCCAGTCAGAGCGCATATAATGCTTCCAAATTCGCCGTCCGAGGCTTTACCGAGGCGTTGCGCCAGGAGATGCGAATTAACCGGCTACCGGTGGGCGTAACATGCGTGCATCCGGGTGGTGTTCGCACAAATATTGTGCGCGGAGCTCGAGGTGTCGGCGCGATGGGTGATCAGGAGAAGATTGTCGCCGGTTTCGATCGTATAGCGCTCACCACTCCGGAAAGCGCCGCCGAAACGATCCTGAAGGGCGTGCGACGGAACAAACCTCGAGTCCTTATCGGACCCGATGCCCTGGGTTTCGATTTCGTCGCCCGCGCGGTGGGGCCGAGGTATCAGGACCTGAACGCTCCGCTGGCCCGTGTCGGCTATGCGATCGGCCGTCGTTACGGCCTTGTCAAGCGCGACAGTTGAATCTGGGCCACGGGCCGGAATAATAGAGAAGGAATATCCTGGAAGATGAGCATGCCATGTGAACTCACGGTCTCCCGTGTAGTGCAGGAAACAGCGGATGCGGTGTCCATTTGGTTCGAGGTGCCCGAGCAGCAATTGGGCGTATTTGCCTACGACCCCGGGCAGTTTCTTACGTTGCGTATTCCCGGAGCCGGTGACGGGGAATATGTGGCCAGATGCTATTCGCTCTCGAGTTCCCCGCATGCAGACGACTCGCTAGCTGTCACAGTGAAACGCACGGAGGGCGGGTACGGATCTAACTGGCTGTGCGACAACATCAAGGTTGGAGCTGAGGTAACCGTTCTGCCGCCCACCGGGCACTTCACACCGAAAGACCTGGATGCGGACATGGTTCTGTTCGCAGCTGGTAGCGGAATCACCCCGGTGTTATCCATCGTCAAGTCGGCTCTGCTCGAAGGCGGCGGCCATCTCGTTCTCTTCTATGCCAACCAGCATGCCGAGAGCGTCATCTTCGGTGAAGACCTCCGTTACCTCGCCAAGCAGTTTCCCGAGCGACTGACTCTCATCGAGTGGCTGGAGAGCGAGCGTGGGCTACCGGACCGAAGCGCAATCCTTGAAATCTGCCGTGAGTACCGAAATCGGATGTATTTCTTGTGTGGGCCGGCGGCGTTCATGGATTTGGTGGTAGACGCGGCGCGCGAAGCCGGCGTGCAGCACCGGAACCTACACCGAGAAGTATTCCAATCTCTGCACTCCGATCCCTTCGACGTGGAGAACTACGTCAAGGAATCAATGACGAACGAACAAGCCCGTCTAGTAGTATATCTCGATGGTGATCGCGCCGAGCTGGAATGGCCGAAAGATTTGACCCTCGTCGAGGTCTTGTTGAACGAGGGGTACTCGCCTCCGTATTCCTGCCGGGAAGGCGGATGCGGTGCATGTGTGTGCAAGGTTATCGACGGCGATATAGAGATGAGAGTAAACGAGGTACTCGATGATGATGATATCGAGGAAGGTGATCGACTGGCATGCCAGTCGGTACCCGCCACCAATTCGGTGACTGTGACATTCGACTGACCATGCGTTCGCGTAGGCCCCGTAACGGCGTTCATGCTCGCCCGATCCAGCGCGCAATCGCCGCCCGCGATATCGGTCACTTGTCCGATAGCGTATACTCGGCCAGATGGCGGGCGCACAAAAGCGGATTCGGGAGGTCGGTAGCTCGGTGGTTCGGCGAATTGACGCACGCTCGAGCCGATGGGAAGAGCACCGGGTCCTGGTTCGAGCAGAACTGGTCGACGCAGCGTACCGTGCCTTCGGCAAGTACGGTCCGGACGCGAGCATGGACGACATCGCTCGGGAGGCGGGTGCGACAAAACCCAAGCTGTATCGCCACTTCAAGGACAAACTGGGCCTTCGTGCAGCTGTTATCGAACGTGCGAAGGAACTCATGTGGTCGAATGTGCTTGCTACCGTTGATTTCGGATCCGATCCGATTCGAAATGTGATGAATCAGCTCGTCGAGCAATACGCGCAGCTGGTCGACGAGCACAAGAACGTCTTCCAGTTTCTCGTTCGTAGTCATTTTAGCGACAATTCATCGGGATCGGATCCAGCTCTTGAGAACGCACGTGAACTGGCAGGTTTCATTGCGGATCATTTCGTCACGGTTTTGGAAACCGCTGGGGCTGACACGTCGGGCATAGACTTGGTGGTGCAGTCGATCGTAGGGGCGAGCCTCTCCGCGACGGATTGGTGGATAAACTCGCAATCCGATCCGACCTCGGCTATGCCGAGAAAGGCTTTCGTCGAGCATCTCAGCGCAATCATTTGGGGGATTATCGATTCCTCGGCGCGAGCTCGTGGAATCCGGATAGACCCGGATTCGACTTTGCGGATTGAGAATATTGGACTGATCGAGGCTTAGATGAGCGAATTCGAGCCAAACGCCGGTCGAAGACGACGCGGGATGAGCTTATCTGCCATAGCGCGGTGACACTGCCGGATTGCATCCCCGCGGGGCAAAAGACCCGTGAGCAATGCCGTTGTCGCGCCATCGCCGGTGGGCGGGACGACCGCCGATCGGCCTGGTCCGCATCGATTGCTCGGTGCGTCAGCGTCGTCGGTGCTGCTCTACCCAACGCAGCAGCTGGTTGGGCTTGCCCGGCTTGTGCATGACAGCTCATGTGTCATTTGATAGTTTCGGGATTGCTTTCGTGCGAACCTGCGGACCCGAATCGATGGATCCGACGCGAACTTGGTTCAGACCGCCCGCAACCGCTGGCGACCACTTCGCGCTCGACGTTCCTCCGGCCGAGTCCGAGCTACGTTTCGAGAGCGTCGCCGCCTACTTGTCGTTGAACCAGCTGCTGTGGAATCAAGGGAAACGAGGGTACCGCTGCTTCAATGGCTCGGTACCGCGTTGTGGCATGCAGCTGAGGCATCTGGTCTGAGACCCGCAGAGCCCACCCCGAGATAACGTAGGGCAATCTCGGAGATCCGGCGTGCCGTTTCGGCGCTGTCGCTGGCCGGTAGTACGAGATGGCTGATCGTCAATCGAATGAGCGCATCGACTGCGTCGGCCACGTCATTGGCGTCGATGGTGGGGTAGTGGTGGAGGAACGCGGTGACCAGTCGCTCGGACGCGAGTTGAAGCATGGAGGCAGAGGTTGTCAACAGGGGGAGGACGCCGGTTTCATCGCGCGGGCCGCTACCGGGTGTAGTCAGGACGGCTTTGAGTAAGGGGCTGGTTGCAGCCTCGTCGAGCGTGTAGCGAACTATCGCTCGGATCGATTCAGGCAACGCGCTGCGGTTGGAAGCAAGCAAATCCTCGATCCCGGTCAGGAATTGCTCCGCTTCGTGCAGAACGAGTGCATCTCCAAGCCCTTGCTTGTCGCCGAACTCTCGATACAGCGTGGCGCGTGATACTCCGATCAGACCGGCTACCTCGCCGAATCGTACACGTTCCCAGCCCTTCTCGACCGTCAGGGCGCGGGCGGCGCGGATTGCTGCCTCGCGGAGGTGTCGCCTGAACGACAGCCTCACCGATTCTTCCACCACCCCTCGGATGGTAACAGAACGTGGGTTTTGTTCATGAGTGGACAAACTCCCGGACACTTCGTCATGTCCGCGCGTTGCTTGATCGCGAGCTATGCGCGACAAGTAGCGGAGATCTGATCAATTGTTGACAAAATGGTTCTGATTGTCTCCAATGTAGTTGTATCGCGGTCCTGCTCGAGTCTGATGTTGGGCGCGCGTTAGTCGACAGAGAGGTCTGGCCATGGACAAGGCTTCGGATGCGGTCAGTAGGTTGTCTGACCCAGGCGTGGAGGACTGGGTGCGCTCGTTCCGGCTCCTGGAATCCGGATCGCCAGAGTTGCCGCCGCACCATCCCGACTGTCTTGGTTGTGGGCCGGCCAACCCTCACGGACATTCCCTATCGGTGCGGCGTTGCGGGGGCGGCGTCGTTGCTCACCATCTTTTCGACCAGCGTCATGTCGGAGCGCCGGGGATCGCGCACGGTGGCGCGGTGGCGACCGTCATCGACGACCTGTTCGGCTTCTTGCTGTACACGGTCGGCGAACTCGCCGTGACCCGGAATCTCGACATGGATTATCTCGCCCCGGTACTGCTCGATACCCCCTACACGCTGCACGCCGAGGTACGGTCGCGGCATAGCCGTAAGTTGAATCTCGCGGCCAGGATGGAGGATCTAGAAGGGCGCTCGGTCACTACGGCAACCGCCGTGTTCATCGTGGTCGAGGCCGAACACTTCCTGCAGTCGCGGGCGAAGGCTCGGAGGCAGGCGTGACTGCTGGACCAACTGAGAGGGAACTACTCCTCGACGTCTTGCTGACCGATCACGGCTCAGCCGGCCCCTACGAGGCGTTCCGACGCTTGCGCGAGACTCAGCCCGTGCTTGTCACGCGATCGGGGGTCCTGGTACTGAGTCGCTACGACGACTGCGCAGCTGCGCTCCGTAACCGTAGCCTCGGCAAGGCCGACGAGTCGCTGGGATTCGGCTTGTCGGAGATTCCCGAAGAGTTGCAACGTCAGGCTATGCATCGATTCCGGCGCACCATGCTGTTCCGCAACCCGCCTGACCACCACCGGCTGCGTCGGCTGGTCGCTGACGTTTTCACCCCTCGGCACATCGACGAGTTGCGCGGCCGCGTTGTCACGCAGATCCGTGATCTGATCGATGTCATCGAGGACCAGGGTTCCGCCGATATCATCAGCGATCTCGCCCTCCCGCTGCCCGTGAATGTAATAGGCGATCTTCTTGGAGTGCCAGTGACCGATCGAGCCGTGGCCGCTCCTCTGGTACGCGCCCTGGTCGCCTCGCTCGAGCCCAGCGCGGACGCCGCGGCGCTGACTGCCGCGTGTGAAGCGGAAGACCAACTCGCAACGTACTTCACAGACCTCCTGGCGGCCAAACGCGCCCACCCGGACGACGACCTGCTCAGCCGTCTCGCCGTGGCGCATGGCGACGACGTCTTGGACGACGACGAATGCGTTGGCACCGCGATACTGTTGTTCGCGGCAGGGTTCGAAACCACCACAAACCTCATCGGTAACGGCGTTGCTGCACTGCTCGCCCATCCCAGCCAAATGGACCTATTGCGGGCCAGGCCCGATCTGGCGAGCAACGCCGTCGAAGAATTGTTGCGTTACGACTCGCCGGTCCAGACCAATGGGCGCACGGTGCTCGAGCCAACACGGGTGGCAGGAGTCGACCTGGATCCTGGCCAGGTTGTATTGACCTTGCTCGGGGCGGCCAACCGAGACCCGGACCGATTCTGCGACCCCGATAGCCTCGATATCACCCGAACCGGGACCCCGCCGCTATCGTTCGGTGCCGGCATTCACTTTTGTCTTGGCGCGCCGTTGGCGCGGCTCGAAGGAGCCGTACTGTTCCCACTCCTCACGGCGCGTTTTCCCGGTCTTAGGCTCGTCGAACAACCTCGCTGGCGTACGGGGTTGTCCTTTCGCGGGCTGTCGAGTCTGAAGGTGGTCACCGGATGCTGATCCAGCCTTACCCGCACCTGAAGGGCGGCCATTGTGGTTCGGGTGCGTTGCGCGATCTTATGTCCTGGGCCGGGCTTGGCTGGGACGGCGAGCTGAGCGAAGGACTCGTGTTCACACTCGGCGGCGCACTCGATTTCGCTTACCTGCGCGCCGATGCGATCAATCCTCCGATATACCTGGTGGGGCGTGGTGGGGATTTGGAGGTCGACCTGTTGAGGCGCCTCGGTGCGAAGACCGAACTACGTCAGACCGAGGATCCCGACCTCGGTTGGAAATGGGTGAGGACCGAACTGGACTCCGGACGGCCCGTCATGGTCTGGGCCGACATCGCTGAACTCCCATACCTGCGGGTACGACTGCGCATGAGCCGCCACGACATCGTTATCGTCGGCTATGATGACGAGGCTCGCGACGCGTATATCGTCGACAACGACCGCGATGAGATCCAGACGGTGTCGTATGACGCATTGGCACGGGCACGAGCCTCCACGGGGTTCCCGACACCCACACGCCACGCCACGTACATAGTCGATTGGCCGTCCGACGTGCCTGACCTCCCGTCCATGGCTGCCGCAGCGCTCGAACAATCGGCGGCAACCCTGAAACATGGGGGCCCCAGTTCGATTGCCGCGCCGGCCTCGAACGGTGTCTCCGGCACCGGGCTCGACGGCGTTCGCCGCTTCGCTGAAGACGTCTCCAGTTGGCCCGACATCTTCGGAGACGAAGACCTCGAGGCTGTGCTCAGGTCACTCGCTGCCTTCATCGAAAAAGCGGGTACCGGAGGCGGTCTGTTTCGACGCCTCATCGCTCAAGGGTGCGTCGATCTCGCCGATTACACGCGCAATCCGAAGGTTCACGCGGCCGCACGCGCAGCACGGCTGGCCGCACAGTCTTGGACGAGGCTCGCCCAAATCGCCGTCTCCGATGAAACCCCATCGCGACGCTCGGTTCAGGTAGCCCGGCATGCCGCCGTGCTGCCAGAGTTGGAGGAAACCTTGGCAGATCTTCTCGCCGCCGCCGCCAACTCACTCTGAACCAGCTTGTCTGCAGACAGGTACATCCGCTACGGCTTCGAGACCGGTGGTGAAGTGCGCCTGTGGGGGATGGGGTAGCCCCAGGCGGTGGCCCGGGACCGGGCCGACGACGTGAACCGTCCTGGACTGGCTGGAGACTCCTGATTTAGCAAGGGAGACTGTCAGCCATGGCGGCACCACGGAAGTTCGACGAGGAAACCCGCGCTCGGGCGGTGAGGATGTATCAGGATCGGATCCGCGAGCACGGTGACTCGATGGCCGGTGCGCGCCGGCATGTCGGTGCGCTGCTGGATATCAACCCGGCGACTCTGCGGAACTGGGTCACCCGCGCCGAGCAGGGCGAGACCGGGCCGGCGGCCGCGGCGGAATCGGAGTATGCGGAGTTGAGGGCTCTGCGGCGTGAAGTAGTCGAATTGCGCAGGGCGAACGAGCTTTTGCGGACAGCGAGTGCGTTTTTCGCGGCGGCGGAGGTCGACCGCCGACTGCGGTGATCGTCGACTACATCGACGACCACAAGGGTTGCTTCGGGGTTGACCCGATCTGCCGCGTGCTGACCGAGCACGGGCTCAAGATCGCCCCGTCCACCTACTATGCCGCCAAACAGTGCGGTATCAGCGACGCCACCTGGGCCGATGCTCACACCGCGAACGTGTCGTTCGACCTGTGGAGCGCGAATCGGGGCCTGTACGGGGTGCGCAAACTCTGGCACACCGCCCGCCGCGCCGGTCACAATATCGGCCGCGACCAGGTAGCGCGGCTGATGCGGCTGACCGGGATAGACGGGGTTGTGCGCGGGTGACGGACCACGAGAACCACCGAACCCGGGCCCGCGTCGACGCCGCGGCATCCGGACCTGATCGGGCGCGCCTGGTCGACGCCGATGCGTCCAGATCAATGGCGGGTTGCCGATTTCACCTACTGCTGGACTCTGGCCGGGTTCTGTTACACCGCGTTCTGCGTGGACGTGTATTCGCGACGGATCTTGGGCTGGCGGGTTATGTCGTCGAAGACGACACCGTTGGTTATCTCGGTGCTCGAACAGGCGTTGTTCACCCGCCGTAGAACCGCTTTCCGTTTCACCGCAACAGGATTGATACATCATTCCGATGCGGGGTCGCAATATACGTCGCTGGCCTTCACCGAGGCATTACGGGATTCGGGAATCGCCGGATCCATAGGCAGCGTGGGAGATGCGCTCGATAACGCGCTCATGGAATCGGCGATCGGGCTCTACAAAACCGAGTTGATCGACCGGCACACCACGTTCTCGGGGCGGGCCGAGCTCGAACGGGAAACCGCATCATGGGTGCACTGGTACAACACCCAACGGCTACATTCCGCGATCGGATACCGGCCACCGGTCGAATACGAACACCTCTACCATCAACAGACCATCTCGGCCGAGGTGGCCTGAACTAGGGTCTCCACCGCATCCAGGACGGTTCAAGGCGACGCGACCTGCGCGGCGAATTCGTCGAACGTGGCGATCTGGTCGCCCAGCGCGTTGGGCGTCTGCCACCCGAGGCCGGGGTAGGACCCACCGGCGAGGGCATACCCGTCAGCGAGCAGTATGCTGCTCACCTCGGCCGAGTTGGCGTTCTGGGCGGGGTTCGACGGTCCGGGGTTGTAGCCATGGGAGAAGAGCAGCACGGTGCCGTTCCAGTTGGCCGGCACCTCGAACAGATAGGTGGATCCGTCGGGCAGTGTGCCGGTGATCTTGCGGGCAGCACCGTCCGCCGTTTCAGCGCATCCGACGTTACTGCCGGCGAGTGCCGCAACTGTGATGGCGGCCGCAGCCGCGATAAGAAACTTCTTCTTGGTGCGCATCAGGAACAGACCTTGCTTTCTCTGAACTATGAGGGATATGGGTTGCCGGCCTCGCCGGCGGCAGGGGGAGAGAAAGTGCTGCCAGGACGAGATTCAGGAGCGCTGCACCCGCGGCGATCAGGAATGAGATGCGGAAGCCGTCCAGCGTGGGTATCTCGGTGTTCTCTACGTGTTGAGCCGTGCCGGCGAGGACCACGCCGACGACGGCGCTGGACATCGCCGTGCCGATGGCGCGCATCAGTGAGTTCAGTCCGTTGGCCGCGCCCGATTCCGACGGGTCGACGGCGCCGAGGATGAGGGCGGGCATTGCCGCGTAGGCGGTGCCGACGCCGCTGCCCGCGAGGACGGCGACGATCACGATCTGCCACACCGCACCCAGCAGCATGGTGCCCGCGAGATATGCGACGGCGAGCAGTGCGAGCCCTGTCATCAGGGTGACCTTCGGCCCGCGCGCGGCCGAGAGCCGGGCGGCGAGCGGGGCGGCGATCATCATCGCGAGACCCATATGGGCAGCGCAGAGGCCGGTGACGATCATGGACATCCCCAACCCGTACCCGGTGGACTCGGGAAGCTGCAGTAGTTGCGGCAGGACGAGTGTCACCGCGAAGAACGCGAGGCCGGCGGTGATCGCGGCCAGGTTGGTCAGGAGGACCTGGCGGCGCGACGCCGTGCGCAGGTTCAGCAGCGGGTGCTCGGTGCGCAGTTCGAAGAGGACCCACAGCGCGAAGATCACGACGGTGGCGGCGAAGAGTCCGAGCGTGGTGGTGCTTGTCCAGCCCCAGTCGGCGCCCTTGGAGATGGGCAGCAGCAGGGCGACGAGGCCGAGGGCGAGTCCGAGCGCGCCGATCACGTCGAAGCGGCCGGGGGCGCGCTGCGCGCTCTCGGGGACGACGGCGAAGATCGTTGCCATGGCTGCCGCGCCGAGGGTGGCGGCGCCGAAGAACAGCCAGTGCCAGTCGAGGTTCTGGGCGACGACCGCGGCCAGCGGTATGGCGAGCGCGCCCCCGACGCCGAGCGAGCTGCTTATCAGGCGCCATTGCCGATCCGTGCCGTTCGGGCGGTAATTCGTCCCGGATGATGCCGATGCCTAGCGGGATGGCGCCCAATGCGAAGCCCTGTATGGCGCGGCCCAGGACCATCGGCACGAGGTCGGAGGTGAATCCGGAGATCAGCGAGCCCCAGCACCATCAGTGCGAGGCTGACGAGGACGAAGCGGCGCTTGCCGTAGAGGTCGCCGAGGCGTCCCATGACCGGAGTGGCGACGGCGCTGGACAGCAGGGTCGCGGTGATCACCCAGGCGGCGTTGGACGTTGTGGTGTCCAGCAGTCGGGGGAGGTCGGCGATGACGGGGACGAGTAGTGTCTGCATGACGGCGACGACGATGCCGCTGAAGGCGAGGACGGGGACGAGCCCGCTCGCTGTGGGAGTTGTGGCGGCGGGGGAGGCCGATATGGCCGATGTGGACACCGCGGCGGCGCCCTGGGGCGGTTCGTCACTACGGAAGGTGCCATGGTCGGTGGCCAGCGGAGCGTGAACCATGCGGGGGTCCTCCCGGGGCGGCGCGAATGGTCCGCCGTGCTGCGCCTGGTCGCTGCCGGAAGTGACGTCGGGAAATTGGGCGAATGAGCGTTTCATGGTTGGTTTCCTTGCTGCCGGCCCCGATGAAGGTCGCGGGAGATGTGTTCTGTGGCGTCCTGTGGTCAGGCGGCCCGCGTGGTGTGCGTACCGAAGGAGCGCTCGTGGGTAGATGAGGGGCCACGGGCCGTCCGCGCCCGCCTCGCCGGTGGGGTGGTCATGCTCAGGCCGGCTCGGTGAGGCGCGGGTCGAGGCCGTATTGCGCGTGGGCGCCGAGGTTCTCGCGCAGGGTGGATCCTTCGTAGTCCTCGTGGAACAGGCCACGTTCCTGCAGGATCGGGACGACCTGGTCGACGAAGGCGTCGAAGCCGTCGTGGAAGGCGTCGAGGGCGATCGAGAAGCCGTCACAGGCCCCGGCCTCGAACCACTCCTGCATGTGCTCGGCCACGTCGGTGGCGGTACCGGCGACCACGGGGTGATAGTCGATCACACCGTGGGCGATGACATCGCGCAGCGTCCAGCCTTCCCGGGCCACTTCCAGGGCGCGGCCGGAGCGCGGGTCGCGCGGACTGGGCACCGCGGCGGCCAGCTGCTGCACGGTGAGCGGCTGGTCGAGTTGTTCGGGGCCGAGCCGGAGGCCGATCATGGCCCCGAGATAACGGACGCGCTGGTCCAGGTCGACGACCTCGTCCAGGAAGCGTCGTCGCTCCAGAGCGGCAGCGCGGGAGCCGGCGATGGTCGGCATGAAGCCGGCGAGCATTTTCACCTCGTCCGGGTCGCGTCCGGCGCGCTCGGCGGCGTCCCGCAGGGCCTGGCGCTGAGCCCGGGCATCCTCGATGCTGTACGGGTTGGCGTACACGCCACTGGCGTAGCGGCCCGCGATCTCGAGGCCGTAACCGCCGCCGCCCGCCTGGAAGATGACCGGCTGACCCTGTTCGGACGGGGGGATGGGCAGCGGGCCGCGGGAGGCGACGTGGCGGCCCCGCAGGTTGACCGGCCGGATCCTGTCCATATCGGCGTAACGCTTGTTCTCGACGTCGAGCAGCAAGGCGTCCTTCTCCCAGCTGCCCCACAACGCCTGCACGATCTGGATGACCTCGTGGGCGCGCTCGTACTTCTCCGCGCGCGGCGGGACCTCGCTGCCGAAGTTCGCCGCGGCAGCGGGATCGGAGGTGGTCACCGCGTTCCAGCCGGCTCGGCCGTGGCTGATCACATCCAAGGCCTTGAACTGGCGGGCGAGGTTGTAGGGCTCGTTGAAAGTGGTGGAGGCGGTGGTGACCAGGCCGATCCGCTCGGTCTCCCGCGCGAGGACGGTCAGCAGCAGCAGCGGCTCGATCGCCTGGCGCGGTGCGTGGTGGGTGAGGTCCATATCCAGGACCGGGGTGTCGGCAATGAACAACAGTTGCACCTTGCCGCGTTCGGCGGCCTGCGCGTAGCGGACGAACTGGTCCATGTCCGTGTAGCTGTTCAGGTTCGCACCCGGCAGCCGCCAGGCCCCGGGCTCGGCCCCGTAGCCGCCGCTGAACTGCATGCCCAGGATCATCTGCCGGCTTGTCATGGTTGCCCTACCTTTCTGAGTAGGTCGTAGGGGCGGGTCGTAAAGTCCCTGAGGCCCAGGGGAATCGGGTGTGGCTTACATGGTTGTGCCGCGTGTGGCTCCAGGAGCTTGGCCGCCCGGTTCCCCGTGACGACCCGGCCGCATATTGGGATGTGCGAGCGAATCGCTGTGTAGGGCAACGTCGGCGCGGTCGTCTGTGGCGTGAGGTTCCAACGAGCTGATGGAGGCGGGCATGGCCCAGATCTGGGCTGGTGTGGACATCGGGAAGACCGGCCACCATTGCGTGGTCATCAACACCGACGGCAAACGACTGCTGTCGCGGCGAATAGCCAACGATGAACCCGAGCTGGTAAAACTCATCGACGAGGTTCGGGAGCTGGGCCAGGACACGGTCTGGGCGGTGGACCTGCCCGATGGCGGTGCGGCGCTGCTGATCGGGCTGCTGGTCGAACGCGATCAGCAGCTGCTGTATATCCCCGGCCGAACGCTGAACCGGGTCGCCGGCGGCTACCGGGGCGAAGGCAAGACCGACGCCCGCGACGCCGCGATCATCGCTGATCAAGCACGGATGCGCCGCGATCTGCATCCGCTGCGCCCCGGTGACGAAGTCACCATCGAGCTGAAGCTGCTCACCACCCGCCGCGCTGACCTGGTGGCCGACCGAACCCGCGCGATCAACCGGCTGCGTGGCCTGCTCAGCGGGATCTTTCCCGCGTTGGACCGCGCGTTCGACAACCTCACCCTGGTCGGACCGCTGACTCTGCTGACCGGCTATCAAACCCCTGCCGCTCTGCGCAGAACAGGTGCGTCCCGACTCGAAACCTGGTTGTCGACCAGAAAAGTGAGAAATCCCGGCAAGGTCGCCGCCGCAGCGATCGAGGCCGCGGCCCGCCAGCACACCCGCTTGCCCGGCGAAGCGCTGACCGCGTCGATGGTCGCGGCGCTGGCCGAGGAGGTGATGGCCCTCAACGAGCGAATCAAAGAAGCCGACAAGCTCATCGAGGGCCGATTTCACCGCCACGAACTCGCCGAAGTGATCATCAGCCTGCCCGGCATCGGCACCTTGCTCGGCGCGGAATTCCTCGCTGCCACCGGCGGTGACATGGACTACTTCGGGACCCCGGACCGACTCGCCGGATTTGCCGGGCTCGCACCCGCTGCCTGGGATTCCGGTCGAATACGCGGAAACCTGCACCGCCCCAAGCGATATCACCGCGGACTCAACCGTGTCTTCTACCAGTCGGCGATGATCTCGATCAGCTGCAGCCCCGAATCGCGCACCTACGACAGGAAACGCGGCGAGGGCAAAAAACACACCCAAGCCGTCCTCGCCCTGGTCCGCCGCCGCGTCAACGTGCTGTGGGCACTCATCCGCGAGAAACGGCCCTACCAACCGCTGCCACCCGTCGCGGTGGCAGCCTGATCCCGTCATCGGAAATCAACTTCCGAGGTTGACAACTTCATTGGGAAGCTCCTCCCAACGAGGCAATGGAAACGGAGGGTGCCTCCGTGGACTCCCAAGAATACGGAGGCAGCCTCCGAATTGTCAAGTGGTGCGATCTGCCGGCGGGAGGAACCCGAGACGGATGCCGCGCGTGTGGACCGAAGTGAGCGCGGGCTCCGGATCCGGGCCGGCCGTGTGGCGGCCCGGATCCACGCGCCGGGGGCATCTGTGGGCTGACGGACTATTGACCTTCGAGGACGCCGGGAGTGCCGTGCAGGATCACACTCTGCTGGAGCAGGATGCGTGTCCTACCGAACGGATTCACCGGCCCCGCAGGGTCGGCCGTGCCGAAGGAGATACCGAACAGCAGCTTGAGATCCTCACGAACATCCAGGAACTCGCGGACGGTATCGGCATAGATCCCGAGCATGGTCTGCGGAATACCGGCGAACCCCCGGGATGCCAGCGAGAGCAGGAAGTTCTGCGCGTACATACCGATGTCACCGGCCGTCCGCACCCCGTCGCCCAGGGCTGGCATGAACAGGAAAGCGACATGGGGAGCCCCGAAGAACTCCAGGTTTTCGCGGACCGCCGCCCTCCTGCCTTCGAGATCCGTGCGCGCGACGCCGAGGGATCCGTAGTAGCTCGCGGCCAGGGCCTGCGCCCGCTCGAGATAGATGCCGTCGCCGTAGCCATCGGTGAAATCCGGGGAGGTGCGTCCCTCCGTGTCGGCCTGAAGCAGTTCCTCGGCGAGCGCGTCGCGCTCCGCGCCCGAGACAACATGCACGGTCCACGGCTGGGTATTGCTGTTCGAAGGGGCCGTCTGCGCGTCTTCGAGCACGCCGCGGATGTCCGCCGGGGAAAGCGGGGCGGGCAGGAACTTGCGGGGGGAGCGCCGGGAGCGTACGAGGTCGGTGAAGAGGGACGCTGTGCCGGACAAGGCGTTTCCTTTCCAAGGCGCGCAGTCGCCGACAGGGCGGCCGGGCACAATGCTGTCTGCTCCAAGGCGACAGCCGTCGTAAGGGCCGGGTGTGGCACGCACTTTGCAGGTACCGGCAGGCTGCTTGCAGACCGCGGCACGGCACGACCACCCGGTCGAAGTGTGGGGACTGCGCGCTCTTCGTGTTCGTGTATGTGACGTGTTGGGTGTACGTGACGTACCAGCGGGGTCGGTCGGCGGCGGGCGGGGCGCGATTCATCTCCACGATGGGCTGCGAGATGGCAGTAGCCGGGAGGGCGCGAAACGCTCCGGGACGCTGTCGCGGAGACGATCGCGCCGACGCATGCGTTGCCGTCAGTCCCGGATTCCCGCCACCTCGACCTCGATGGCTTCGATCCGGCCCGTGGTATCGAAGCCGTTGACGAGGCGCTCGGGGCTTGTATCCGAGATGAGCAGGTAGAGGGTCCGCATCTCCGGTCCGCCGAGGATCGCGTCCACGGCGAATGTGCCGCCGTCGGGATACGCGGCGTCGGGTTCGATCCGGATGACGTCGGTGACCTCGCCGCCTTCGCGGACACGCCGGAATTCACCGATCCATGGGAAGGCCGCCCACACCGCACCCTCACTGTCGATGCCGATGCCATCGATGGACTCGGTGTCCGTTGACCCGAATTCGGCGAACACTCGCTGGTCGGTCAGCGCACCGTCGTCGGTCACGGTGAACGCGGTGAGCCTGGTACGTGGTGCCCGGAACGATTCTGCGACGACCAGGGTGCGCCCGTCGCCGGAGATCGCGATGCCGTTGGGAATATCAGGTCCTCGCCGCCCGTGTCGATCCGGCCGTCGGGATGGCGGATGATCAAACTCACGCCGACGGGATCGGTTCCGAAGGGAAAGCCCTGCGGGCCGATATATGCGCGGCCCTCCCGGTCCACTGCCATATCGTTGGGATGGAACGCGACCGGCGCGAGATCGGCGAGTTCCTCGAGCCCACTACTTCCCACGCGCAGCAGCCGTCCGTCGTCGATGGAAACAACCATCGGTGTCCCATCGGGGCCGAACCCGAGACCCGAGGGGCGCCCGGGTACATCGGCGATATCCTCGGGTGGCTCGCCAGGGGAGAGGCGACTGATCTTGCACCGGGTCATATCCGAGAACCAGAGCGCCCCGCGGTGCCACCGGGCGCCCTCGAGGTAGCCGAGATCACCCTGCGCCACAATGCGGCGAGCGTCGGCGGGCCAAACCCTTGGCGAATGACTCATAAATCCTCCTTGATGAAAACTGCGGTCCCGGACGTCGGCGGCTCGAGCCTGAGCGCGGGGCCCGGCGTTTTACGCCTTCTCGTCCCGCTGGCGGTAGCCGCTCGCGAGGAGGGTGCGGAGCCGGTCGAGTGATTCCTCGTCGGCGCCGTTGCCCTTGATCCAGGCAATGGAACAGGCTGCGAGGAACAGGTCGTAGCCACGCACCGACGCGCGTACCTGTCCCGTGCTCTGGGCTGCTTCCACGTATTTGTCGGTGGCGGCGATGAAGATGTCGCAAGGAATGGTGAGCGGATTGTCCGGGTCCTGCTCCTGGGCCGCGGCCATGAGCGGGTCCGGGAGCCCGCTGAAGGCGCTGAAGTACTCCTCCATTGCCCGTAGCCACAGTTCCAACGCCTCGCCGGCATCGCCCAACTGTTCGATGTCCGCTCGGCGGGCCACCAGCTCCTCGGAGCGTGTCTGCAGAACGGCCGCCAGCAGCGCTTCCCGGGTGGGGAAGTGCCGGTACAGGGTGCCGGGCCCGACGCCCGCCTCCTTGGCCACCGCCTCCAGGGAGGTGCCGACCCCATGCTGGAGGAAGTGACGCTGCGCGGTCTCCAGCAGAGCCGCGCGGTTGCGCTGGACGTCCGCGCGGGGCTTGCGCCCCCGTTGCTCACTGACGTTCATGTGCCCTCCTACCTCCGGTGATACTGCTGCCATTCAAAACGGATGCGACCTCCGTATGAAATTCGAGCATAAAGCGGAGGTGGCATCCGGTCAACTCGTGGGTCGGTCACCGAGGTCTTACCGTGACCCTGGGGACGGTTGTCTTATGTCCGAGGGACTGTTCCTGCTGGACGATGGGCGCGACCTTCTGGCCTCCGCTACGGCGGAAAATCGGACCGCTCCTGACACCGTGCTCGCAATCGTCGGCGGCACGAACACCGGTCCGCACCGCCAACCGAATCCGCCTCCACAAGCGGCGATCGACAACGCAGCCGCAGTTCACGCGGTTCACCACTGCACGATCTGGTCGAGTTCGGCGCGACGCGTTGGTAACTGTTGGCCGGGTGGTCACGGTCCGGGCGGCCGAACGAGATTCCGAGAAGTACAGCGCGGTCTGCAAGGATTTCGAAGAACTGCCGCAGGAACGGGGCGTAGGTGGCGAGTGCTGCTCGAGGTGTGGCCCACAGGCTCAAAGGTGGGCGCAGACTTGAGCAAGCCCCGCGGTTACCCCGCGCTTTCGTTGTCGAGGTGGCGTCGGCGTCAGGTGTCTATCGGGGGAGGGCGATGCTCGTGGAGTCGAATGCGCATCGCCGGTCGTGTAGCTTTTCCCTGGTCGGCCGTCTGTTGAGGTGTCGTGCGTCGTCTTGGGCGTAGCCGGCCGGCCGCTGTGTGGTTTACGGGTCGACTTGACGTCTGACGACAGGTCATCGAGGGGCGAGTGTTCGTTGTTGCGGTAGCTTCCGGCTGGTTCGCCCCGGGGCCCGTGCGGTAGGGTCCCGGCGGTAGTTTCTCACTGGGACGCTGTATTCTGTTGTGGCTGGACGTAATTGCCCGGATTGCCGCGTGCTGGTGTGCCCGTCTGCGTTGCCATCGCAGGGACCGGTCGCTGGGGTCGATGCCGAACGTCGATACCGCGCCCGGTCGATGAGTCTTATGAACCTCTTTGTGGGGGTCAGGGGTTCGAGTCCCCTTAGAGGACGTCTTACGTGGTGAGTTTCTTGTAGCAGGTCAGCGCTGCGGCGAGTTGTAGAAATGCTGCGAAGAGGCGGCCGTGTCGTTCGTAGCGGATCGTCAAGCGCCGGTATCCGGTCAACCATGCAATGGTCCGTTCGATCTTCCAACGGTGCTTACCCAGCCTCGTGGGATCCTCGATCCCACGACGAGCGATCCGAGGCACGATCCCGCGAGCACGCAGCCACCGGCGATGGACATCGAAGTCGTAACCCTTGTCCGCCCGCAGTTTGGCGGGCTTGCCGCGACGAGGGCCGCGCTGCGAGCGCACCCGCGGAATCGATTCGACCATCGGGGCGAGCATCACCGAGTCGTGGGTGTTCCCGGCAGAAACACCGGTGACCAGCGGTATCCCGTTCGCGTCCGAAATGACGTGGATCTTGGATCCTTTCTTGCCACGGTCGACCGGGCTGCGGCCGGTCAGCGATCCCCTTTTTTCGCTCGCACACTCGCCGCGTCCAGGATCGCCGCGCTCCAATCGAGATCGCCGGCGAGGCCGAGCCGGTCGAGGATCGCCCGATGCAACGCCTCGAATACCCCGGCATCAGCCCACACCATGAACCGGCGATGTGCGGTCGGAACGCTCACACCGAATGACGGCGGCAGATGCCTCCAAGCGCAACCGCTGGTCAATACGAACACCACCGCAGTGAAGACCGCTCGCTCGTCCGCCGGAGCTGTCCCGCCGCCCTGAGGTCTCGGCGTGAACTCGGGGAGCAGCGGTTTCACGATGTCCCACAACGCATCCGGGACCAGCCGTTGAGCAAGCCTGTCGACCACGGGTCACATCATGCCGGACAACGAATTACACCCACGTAAGACGTCCT
>NZ_BAFS01000460.1 GCF_000308415.1 Nocardia asiatica NBRC 100129
GGACAAGGCAGCGAGCTTCGGCGACAGCGCATCGAGCAGCGTCCCGATATTTCCGAACGCCGGAATCAGTGCAGCCGAGAAATCGTCAGTCACCGCGCGCTTCAGTGCGTCGAATGCGTTCAGCATCGGCGCCATACGCTCGCCGATCATCGCGTAGAAGGGATCTACGTTTCCGCCCGGTCCCTGATTCTGTGCGTCGGCGAGCGCTTTCGCCGCCTCCGCGACCTGCTGCTGCGCCTCGACCAACTTCTCATTGGCGTCGACGACACGCTCCTTGGCGGCAACGACCTCATCGGAGCCCTCGATGCCGTCGCGGTTCGCTTTGTCGGCCTTCTCCGCTTCCTCGCGGGATCGCTCCTGGGTCTCCAGGAGGCTCAGCTCGGCGCGCTCGACACGCAGCGCCGCTTCCTGCCGCTCGGTCGCGTCAGCCTTCGGGTCGGCCAGGGTCTTGGCGAGATCTTCGCGCGCCTTCCGAACGTCCAGGGCCGCCTCTCGCTCGTTGAGCGAGTTGTCCCGCAACGCCTTGTTGAGATCATCGATCTGCCTGCGGGCGTCCTCGCGAGCCTGGGTGAGGTCTTCCTCGGCCTTTCGACTGTCTTCCTTGGCGCGCTCGACGCCCTTCTCGGCGGCGGCCAACCCTTTTGCGGCGCTGGCCACGGCCTTGGCCTGACCAGCGCCACCGTCGCCGGACTCGAACGCCTTCTTGGCTTCACCGAGCCCGGAGAATCCGATCTTCAGCGTGGCCAATGCCGGGGCGAGAATGCCTGCCGCCGCGCCGGCGGCAGCGCCAGCTGCCGCCGCTACCGACGTCGCCAGGCTCGCGAACGCTGCGCCGAGTCCGGAGACCACGCCGATAGCCGCCGCGCCGCCCACCGTCACCAGGGAAAGGGCTCGGGCGAAACTTGTCATGGCCGAGGCGACCCGCACCACACTCTGCAGCACAAGGAACGCGGAGGTGACCTGACCGATTTCGCGGGCAACCCGCCCGGCGATCGCGGCGATGAGCCGCAGGGCGCCAGCGAGCCTGGTCAGGCCCACCGAAGCCACCTGCCGCAGCGCGATCGCGGAGACGAAGGTCGCTGCGGAGAACGACCTCACGATCTTGGCCGCGATCCCGAAGGCGGTGGAGATACTGGCGGCGTTCACGACGAACAGCGACAGCCCGCGCGTGCCGATCTCGATCCCAGCACCGATGCCCCGCAGCCCAGCGAGCAGACCGGACCGTATCCGGTCGGCCGCCGAGCGACCGCTGGACTCGTAGTTCGCGTCCCGGACGCCGGACGCGATCGCCTCACCGGCGTCGCGACCGGTGCGCTGCCCAACAGTGGCGAACCCGGCGCGGAACCGCCCCGCAGCGTCGCGGCCTGCGGCCACATAGTTGGCGCTGCGGATCCCCGAGGCGATCGCCTCGCCGGCGTCGCGGCCCGCCTTGCGTCCGGCGGTTTTGAGCCCGGCGCCGATTCGGGAGCCTGCCGACCTGCCGGTCGCCTCGTAGTTCCTTGCCTCGACGCCGGCTGCAATCGCGTCGCCGGTGTCACGTCCGGCTTTCTGCCCCGCAGCGGTCAGCGGCCTGGAAAGTTGTCGGTCGAGGCTGCCCTGGATCCCCCGCAGTGTGGGAATGATCTGAAGGGCTGCGTATCCGATCGTCTCAACCATCTTGGTCGCCTCCCTTCTGCGTTCGTTGGGCTTCGCGTTCGCGTTTGGCCTTGATCCGTTGCTGACGCAGCGCGTCGCGTCGCGAGGGCACGTTCTCAGCAGGGGCGCTGATCGGTGTCGGGCGTGCCGGATGTTCGCGACCGGCGAGGATGCCGGCGATGTCGGCCAGCAGATAGTCGGCGTCGGTCCAGCGGGGGCGACCGTCGTTGCCGAGCATCACCAGGCGGGCGGTGGGCGGCAGTTCCTGGACACGAACCCAGATCTCACGCAACGTCAGCAGCGGAACGCCCGCTTGGTCCCGCCGCCATCGGTCGGTGTAACGGAGGTGATGATGCTGCGACAGGTCGGCTTCGAGGGCGTCCTCGTGCTCGCCGACGATGCGCAGCAACGCCGTCAGTTTCCCGCCGTGTTGAAGCCCATCTCGTCGGCGACCAGGTTGGCGAACTCGTCGAAATTCCGCTTGCGCGGGAACTTCGCGAGGAAGGTGGCCCACTGCTTCGGGCCGAGGATGTGTTCGATCGCGTCGATGTGCTGTTGCTTGCTCGCCGCCTGGACGGCGACGGTCGGCCAGTCATCGACGGAGGCGGGGATCTCGAATTCCATACCGCCGTACTCGATCACAACGGTCTCCGCGCCTTCGGCTTCCCGCTGCGCCGCAGTCTTGCGCGGCGGCTTGTAGTCCTGCGGGACCGGCGCACCGTCCGGGCGGGGGCGATGACGGCGGGGGTTGCTCATGTGCGAGTTTCCTCTCTGAGGCTGCGGGTTTCACAAAAAGGGGTGCTGGCGGTCGCGGAGGAAACCCGCACGGAAACAGCCGCGCCGCCAGCGCCTATCAGGACGCGTCGAACGCCTGCCGGTCGAACACGTCACCGTTGGAATCGGCGAACAACAACGCCTCGACTTCCCACTTGGTGATGTCGGATTCGTTGCGGTTGTTCGCAGGAACCCACACTCGGGCCCGCTTCGTGGTGAACAGCCGCTCCTTGTCCTCGAGATCGCTCTCGGTCTCGAACGCCAGCCAGCGGTATACGGGCTTAGGCAACGCGATCTTGGTCGCGGTCGACCCCGGCAGGATCATCCCGCGCACGGCCGCGTTGTCCTCCAACGGAGAGAACTTCCGCATCAGCTCGTAGTTCTTCGAGCCGACCTTGATCAGACCGATGCCCCAGCCGAAATGCTTGGTCTCGTCCTGGCTGCGGTCCTCGGGGAAACCGTCATCACCGTCGAGAATTCCCACTTCCTCCCAGCCGACTCCGAGCGGGTCATCAATCGTGGAAGGCAAGTCGGGGCGAGTGGTCGCGTCGGACACATACACATGGGCGTCCTGCCAAATCAGGACATTGTCGGGATTCCTTGCCATTTTTCAGTCTCCTATTTCTGCCACATTCAGGGAATGTGGGAACGGGCCAGTCGAATCGAGGCGGCCAAGGCTCTCGCAGCCCGATCAGGCTGGGAGGGTCCGGGCCTGCGCACGGACAGTGAATGAGGCGAGCACGCCACCGTTGGTGGAATCGCGCGCCTCCAGCAACAGGGATGGTTCGGTGACAGTGGCGATACCTGGAATGCTGTGCGACAGCAGCACGCCCAACGCTGCCCCGGCGATAGCCCGGGAGCGGTCCCTGCCGTCTGCCCACACAGTCACTCGCAACAATGGCCGTGTCATGACTGGCCATCGAGTCGGGCCGCTGTCATCGAACACGACCAGGTGCGGCGCGGAACTGGGGGTCCAGTTCGTCGGCACTACCATCCCGAACGTGGGGGCGGGGGCGGCAACCATGCCCGGGATCACCGACGCCAGATAGTTCTTGGCCACTTTCGCCGGATCTGCGGGAAGCCGGAGCGGCTTCATAGCCGACCCTCCACCTCAAGTCCCACGGAGGCGGCTGCGCGCGTCAGAACGCCGTCGCGGGCTTGCTGTTCGGCCGGCACCCACACCGACGCCGCACTCCGGTCGGTGGTGTACTCGCTGACCGTGGCGTCCTCGCCCGCTTCCGCTGCCACCCGATCTGCGGCCTCCTTGACCACAGCGGCGAACTCCCGCGACTTCAACAGCCGGGAAATGCCGCCGTGATCGAGCCGGACTACGGCCATCAGCCCTCCCCTCTGCTGCACAACGCGACCGTGCCGGTCCATGCGCTGAATGGCGAGATCCACTGTTCGACCTGTACGAAGTAGCGGTCACCGCGCACGGTCAGTTCGTCCTCGCTGCCCAGATCCACGGCAGGCATGAAGTAGACGCTCATGTCGACACGCTGCCCATCCCGACCGCGGTCTTTGTATTCCTCGGTCGCTCCAGGGGCTACTGCCCACGCGGTGAGCGTGGCGTCTGTCCACGGGATCGGGTTGCCGTCCGGGTCCGTGCCGCCACCGCGGTGGCGGATCACCTCCTCCGCCATCAGGCCACCTGCCCGGTCTGGTCAGGGCTGTTGCACAATGACTTTCGTCCCTCGGTATCGGTAGGACTCGGCGATCGCGCGGTCTTCGGGGGACAGCGACGTTGCGCCACCGACCGCCCAGGCCGCGTAGGTGTTGTTCTCCGAGAACGGACCCACGGTGCGGGACTGGCTAGCGATGCTCGCCTTGGCTTCCTTCGGGATATCGAGAACCTTGGCGGCGATCTCCGCGATCGTGATCCGGACCAGGTCGGGCACGGGCCCGCCGTGGGAGTAGGTGACGGTCACGAACTCGTGCGACGCCAGCGGGTACCCGTTGCGGGTGACTCGCAGCCACTGATCCCTGACCGTGAAGTCGACTTCGAGACCCTCGTCGTCGACGACGGACTCGACATCCTCGACCGGAGACTGGGCCAGGCGGACGCAGCCGCCCTCAACCTTAAGCCGCACCGTGGACTCACCGGGAGTGAAGTCCTGGCCCGCGATCTTGCGGAACAGGTCCGACGCTTTGATGAGGATGCCCGCGACGCGCGCCGTTTCGGATTCGGTCAACGAGCGACCGAGCACGTCGGCGACATCCTCGTCAGAGGCCAGAGCGACCATGACTACGAGCCGTCAGGTCCGTACACGACGACGCCCTCCGGGCGGATGACGTTGCCGCCGTAGACGTGCAGGCCGCGGACGCGGTCGGCGAATTTGTTCTGCGCACGCATGCCCTCGATCTCGTCGATCTGGGACACGTAGGCGGCCGCGCGCGGCGACCACGCGACGAACTGCGGGTCGTCTACCGACGGCAGATGGTTGGTCGTGACGATGCGGAATCCCAGCAGCGAGCCGACGGTGGCCTGCCGCAGGCCCTGAGTGTCGCCGGAGGTGTCGAAGCTGGTCAGCTTCGAGTCCGCGCCGAGCAGCAGCGCCTCGAACTCGGCGTTGCACGCCAGCACTCGACCGGCGGCCGGGACGTTGCTCTTGTTCAACTTCTTGCGGGCATCGCGGATCAGGTTGAACGCAGCATCGCCATTGGTCGGGGCTGCACCCGTCAACTCGGTGCCCAGCTCCACCAGCATGTCGGCGATAAACCGGTCCGAATCCTCCACCAGCGAATCGCCCGCAGCTTCGGTGTACGCCTCCAGCGAGCCCGCGACCTGCACACGGTCGATGTCATCGACGTAGAAGTCGAAGGATTTCTCCTGGTCGATCAGCAGATCGACACCCGTGTCGGAGATCTCGTCCGCCGAGGTGGTTCGGCCGGCGGCCTTGTAGTCCTTCACCTGCGGCGCGACAACACCGGTGATGTGGACAGTGTTGCCCTTGGTGGCGAGACCTTCGTACTCGCGGTTCACCAGCTGCGGGAACACGGCCATCTGGGTCCAGCGGTCCAAGAGCTGTGCGGACCACAGCTCTGGAATGAAATGTTCGAAAGCCATCTCTCAGACTCCTAAGTAGATTTGCCCAACAGCTCGTCGAGGCGGCCCGCCTTCTTGGCCGCGACGATTTGCTGGGGGGTCATGGATTTGAGTTCGTCCCGAGACGTGATCTGGTTGACCTTCGGGGCTTTGCCGTCGGAGGTGACGAGGTTCGCCGGGGGCGCGATCGGCGGTTTCGCCAGCGAGTCGGCCCACCTCTTGGCCTTCTCGATCGCGGCGTCCATTTCTTCCTCGGTGCTGCCGTGGATGAGTTCCACGTCAACGCCGGAAGCAGCGGACTTTTCGGCTCGCAGCTTGTCGGACAGCGCTTGAGCGGCAGCCTTTTCGGCTTTCTCGGCGCGCTCGAGCAGCTTCTGCAGCTCGGTCTTGCTGGCCTCTTCGATCTCATCGAGGCGCTTGGCCTTTGCCGCGTTCTCCTTGGCGCGCTGCTCGTTCTTCCTCGACAGCTCTTTCCACTTCGCGACCTCTGCCGCGAGATCCGACCCCGTTGCGGTGGCGGGCTCGACGGGCTGGTTGGGCTGCTCGTCGGCGGCCGGGGGTTCCGGTACGTCGGCGACAGTGGCGGGGTCGATCGTGGTCTCGGACAATTGCGTACTCCTACGTTTCGTGTGAGTTGTGCGCGTTACGCGCGGCCCCACCGAGAAGGTGGGGAAGTCTGGCTATTCGGCCGGTTCCAGCTCGCGCTGCCCCTCCGCGGGCGGCAAGGCGTTCGGCGCCGCAGCGGCGGCCAACTCGCGCTCCTCGGCGCGGTCGAGCTCGTCTTGGGCGATCTGTTCGGGGCTGTAGCCGAGGATGTTGCGGGCGATCGACTTCCAGGACTCGCCTGCCGCCTTCGCTTTCACAGCGGCGTCGTACTTCTCGGCCATGCTGATGGCGTGCGGCGGCTCGAACAGCACCTCGAGGGTGTCCTCCACTGCGACACCTTCGACCTCGAGCCCTTTCAACACCGCTGCCGCGGCTGCGATTTTCGCGACGGTGAGCCGGTCGCGGGTCTTGAAGACCAGGCCCTCCTTCGCGAAATCCGTTCCCGCAGCGGCCTGGTTCGCGGCGTCCGGAATCAGCACCGACACAGGAGTCCTCGAAACGGCGGCGAGGTGGCGGATGTCGTGCATAGAGCCTTCGAGCATCGGCCGAATATCGGTCTGCTGCGACTCCCAGATCTCCAGCCCCGGCGGCAGGTCCCACAACGCGCCCGGCGCCGGTTCGAAAACCTTCGCCCAGTCGATGTCGTTGCCCTGCTCGTCCTTGTCCGGGAGACCCGCTGTGCCTTCCTTGGCCTGCAGCGCCCGCTGCCGCCACGCCTGCATCGCCGTCGTCACCAAACGCTGCAGGATCCCCCGGTTGATGCGGTTGATCACATCCAGGTGTGGTTCGAACTCGCCGGCGCCGTCGGGGTTCTCCAACACCACCACCGGTGGTGTGGCGCCGGTGTAGACGTAGTCGTTCACCGGCTCCCATGTGTCCGACGATGCCCGCAGATTCAGCTTCGTCTGATACGTGGCGTCCACGTAGGTGTCGCGGTTGAACAGCTGCCAGCCGCCGATCACCCAGACGATGGCGAAATCCTTTTCCAGATCCTCGTCGCGCCACCACTTCACCGCGGCGCGCACACGCCACGGTTGCAGCGGGTCGACTGCGGCGTACATGTTCTCTGGCGAGTCCGCGGTGATGACCGCGCTCCCCTCGCCGGACCAGATGGTGAGGAACCCTCGCCGGTAGTCGAGCATGTGCCGGACCGCGTCCTTGAACACCAAATCCATGCGGTTGTCCCGCCACATCCGCTGCGCCTGCTTGGCCTGCGGCGAGTCGAGCTTGCCATTGACGGTGATGCCGTTCGGAACGATCCTGTCCGCGACCGACTCCCGGATCAGATAGCCCCAGTTGGTGCGGGATTCCCGCTGGAACTTCTGCCACGACGCACGGACGTTCGCGCCCATCTCCGGCAGCGGCGCGTCACCGTCGACGTAGCGTCGCAGCAATCGGATCCGCGGCAAATCAGCGTCGAGCCTCTTCGTGAGGATCGGGAGCCATTCGGCTGGCGTAGTCGCCACATGACCTCCCGTCAGTACAGTCGTCGCGGTGCGCGGGCCTTCGGCCGGGGTTTCGCGCCCACCTTTCGGGCGTCCATACAGGCCTTCCAGGACAGGACACCGGCCATCGCGCGGTCGAATTTCAGGTCTTGGCGGCCGTCCTGCTTGCACAGGATGAACAGCGGCTTCCCCTCGTCATCGAGGATCTTCAGGTCCTGGCGTCCGGCGTTGCCGTAGTGCTCGATCAGGGCGTCGAGCTGCTCTGGGGTGCCGCCGAAGGTGATCGAGCCCGAGTCGATGGCTTCCAAGGTTTCGCGGATCGTGTAGGCCATCCGCTTGTACTGGTTGGTCCAGAACTCCTCGACCTGGTTGGGCCACCGCGCCGACCACGACCCCACCGTTTCGGTCCAGTGCGGAGGGTCGGCGTAGACCTTGTACACCTCGAACCGGCCCATGGTGTCTTCCATGAGCCCGGTCACCTCGTCTTCCGGAACTTCCCAGTCCTCGACGTATTCCGGTCGCTCCCAGGAGCCCACGCACTGCTGCAGGCCAGTCGCGATGTCGGTCAACACGAGGGCTGTGCAGTCGCGGAACCGGGCGCCGTCGAAGCCGCCGGTGACGAACGCCCGATCTGGAATCCGCTCCGGGCGCTTGAGCAGCTCGATCTTCTTCGGATCGAACGCCTGAGAACCGCTCTTACGCCACCGGTTCAGCCACACCCGCTCCAGGTACGGCCCGTCGGCGCCGGGACGATCCCACTTCGAGGCGATCTCATCGAACTGTCCCGGACCCCACTCCCCCGCGGGCCCCGTGGCCTCCGCGATGGCGCGGATCCGCTCGTCCTTGTCGGAGAGATCCCGGTTCAGGTCATCATCGGTTCGATACAGGTAGAACAGGTCAGGGCGATCGATTTTGCCCTCATGGATCGCCAACGCCTCGACGTGGATCTCCTCGGCCACCGACCCCTGACCTAATTGTCCCGCGGTCCCCACATACAGCGACCACGGATCGTCCAACGGGCGCTTCGGCAGATTTGCATCCATCGTCTGATGCGCCTGCAACTGCCGCGGCAGATACAGGCGGTGTGGCTCATCGAAGCAGTTCATCGTCGTACGGGCACCGTCACGTGACCCCGGCGAGTTCGCCAGCGCCACGGCCTTGCCGTCGGCGCGGCCGCGCGAATCCAGACGCAGGATGCGTTCCAGACCGGAGTCGAACAGGTCCGCGTCTGGGCCCTCCTCGACGATGTACTTCAACGCGCCGTAGGCCAGTTCCTCGACCTGCTCTACCGTCACCGCGAGCATCGGGACGTACGGCGACCGCACCGGCCGACCTACCGGGTTGCCGTACGCGTCCCAGCCGTCGAACCGTGTCGGCCCTTCCGGATGGAGTTCGCAGTACGCCAGCAGCGCCTGCTTCTCCGTCTTCGCCAAACCCTTGCGAACCGACAGTCCGACCCGCTTGAACCGACGTCGGCCCGCCCACGGATGCGGGTCCTTGACGACCAGCCCAGGGCCTCCCCCCGCGAATGCTTTCGAGACGATCCGCGGGTAGATCTCGTACGCCCGATAGATGAACGCTCGGAACTCAGGGTCGATTCGATACGGCTCGCCCTGCAACGAACCCGGCCCATAGACCGCGCGCTCCTCGATGAGGTCACAAATCCCACGGCCGAGCGTCGGCCAGGGTTCAGGATCGGGCCCCGGAACGACGAGCAGCATTACACGGCATACAGACCGGCGCGCGGATCATCCTTCGCAGCCTGCGCCGGGCCGCCCTGCGGCTGATGGCGACGGCGGCCGCGCTCCTTCGACTGCTCGGCCGTTTCGATCGTCCATTCCAACCTGCGGCGATCGTAGGGCGTGAGCCCGAACGCTTGTCGCTGCAACCGGATCTCCGCGGCCAACTTCTGCGAAGGCTCACGCCAGAAATCGTCCACCAGGACGGCCAGCAGGAACAGTGCATGCCGGTCCGACTCGTGATACTCGGCAGCCATCGGCGCCGACCACAGGTCTTCCCACCACTCGAGGGTTTGCGGATGCCACCCGCCCTCGCGCGACGGAAGGTCCGGCTTGAGCACGGCGTGGTCGTCGGGAAGTTCTGTCAGGACAGCGGCAGTCGACGCCTTATTCGCGCGGGCACGAGCACTCGCGTGTTTCTTCGGTTGCGGCATTTCAGACCCCGTTTCGGGATGAGGGACGCACCCGTTTCGGATGCGTTGTTCCGGAACCCCTGTGACCTGGGGGAACCGTAGACGGCGGATTTAGGCTGCCCTGCCGACGCGCGCCGCGATGGGAGGGACGGGGTCCCCGCCCACCCCTATCGTCGGCGTGCCTGGTTGCCCTCGTCGCTGGACTTCTTCGCGTGGCACGGGCGGCAAGCGGCTTGCATGTTGCTGTCGTCGTCGCTGCCACCGCGGTAGACCGGTGTCTTGTGATCCATCTGTGTGGCGGTGCCGACGCAGCGGTTCGGGTAGCGAAGCTGGCATCGGTAGCCGTCGCGCTCGAGGATGCGCAGGCGCTGCGCTCGATGCTCGGGCGAGCTGGTGCGCTTCCTGCTGTCGGTCGACCAGCCGTAGGTCGTGTGTTCGGCGCAGTAGGCGGTGTTGGTGATGCGGTTCTCGCAACCTGGCTTAGGGCATTTGCGTGGGGCTCGGGGCATCACATGCTCACTGCTGTGTTGGCCCAGTGGTCTCGTGTACCTGTGCGCCATGCCTTGCGTGGTTCGTTACGGGCCCTGCCGTCACGATGCTTGATCAGGGTAGGCCCATCAGTGTGGCCTACGAGGCAGGGCCATGTGTAGGCGACTTGGTGCTTCCGGGTGAGACACCATGCTGTGATTCGCTCGTCGATGGGGCGGCTGCTGGTCGGGGCCCAGTCCAGCCAGTCCTCTACGAGGTCGGATCGGATGGCTACCGCTACTGCATGGAGCAGGTGGTTGCAGGTGAGCCAGTGCGCACCGCGGCGGTCTGCTGCGGTGATGGCTTTAGCGATGCTGTCTTGCCACCTCACCGGGCGCCCGGTTCCCACATAGAAGCTCACGACGGGCGCTGGGGCTACAGCTAGAGCCCGCTCCGCTTCATGAGCGAACCCGGCCACTGGTTCGGCGTCGTCCTCGAGAACGGCAGCCCATTCCGACTCAACGTTTGTGGTGGCTGCCCATGCGCGGAGATGGTTGTCGTCAGCGCCGATGCTGCCGTCGTCCAGAGAAATGGTCGCCCCGATGGACTGGGCGAGTTCGGTTGCCTGGACGAGGCGAGCTACGTGGCCGACTGTGGCCCACGAGATCATCGGTTGCACAGGTCAGCGAACAGTTTCTCGTACACCGGACGCTGGTTGTCCCACGACAGTTCCTTCGCCATCCGACGCGCGGTGTCCTGCGAGGCGGCGAAGAAGGTTGGATCCTGAGCGAGCTGGTCGATCTTCGCGGCCAGATCGCGGTGGCCCACTGAGTACAGCTCGACTCTGGTCTTCGCCGTGAACTCGCCACGCTTCTCGGCGGAGACCAGCCAGTCGCTGGGCAGCCATTCGTTCGGGCTGACCGCCGGCATGAGTACCGGCATCCCGGCGCCGAGCGCTTCCTGCGCTGGAAGGCAGAGCCCGCCGAACCGGCGAGGCAGCACCAGCACGTCCTGCTCGCGATAGAGGTCGACATTGTTCGGTGCGTCGCCGCTGCGGATATCCAGGTGGATATGGCGCGGGATGCGGCGAGACGCCAACAGTCCAGGGACGTAAGCGCTGTTCTGGCAGGTGATGGTCAGCGTGATCGGCGACTGCACGTAGGCGAGCGCGTCGAGGAGATCGGCAGTGCCGTTGCGGTCGTGGATGGCGGGGCGGCCGATCACATGCAGGAACCGGGCCGCCTTGGTGGTGGGCTGGCGTGCCGGGAACTTGGCCAGGTCGATCGGGACCGGGAGGAATCTCCGAGGGTCTGGGAACTCGTCGAAGTGCCACATGCTCGGCGCCGCCCACAACGTCGGCTGATCGCTGCGATCCAGAAACTCGTAGTTGGCGTGAAGGACCGTCTTCACTCCAGCGCGTTCAGCCTCCGACCAAACCGCCCGCCCATAACCGGTTTCGGCGGTGTACACGACGTCCAATCCGTCGAGCCAGGAGCGGAAGTCGCCGGCTTTGGGCAATCCCTTGATCCACGTCGAGCCCGGATACCAATCGGGGCGCAAGGGTAGTGGGTCCGCCGACGGGCAGTCGACCACCATCGTTTTCGCGGGGCGCATCACATCGTGGAACGCCTTCGTCTGCACACCGAGTCCGCGGGAGTCTGCGCGGGCGATCAGGCCGACGCGCATCAGAACACCTGCCTGTCGTCGTACTTCCGCTCGCCGGCGCGCCCGTCGGTGTGGTAGCTGCGCTTCAGGTTCCCTCCCGGGTTGTAGATGTGCAGCGCGTACTGCCGCCAGCCCGGGAGTCCGTCGACCCGGTACGCCTCGTCGACGACACCGTGCATGCGGTCCTCGATGAACGACCGCGCATCGGGACTGAAGTGCGCGTGCATGATGCGCCGGTAGAACGCAACCGACGCGACGTGGGGACGCTGCGACCATTGAGAGGTTCGGATGAACCCTCCGTCGTCGCCGTGGATCATGTGCTGGTGCTCGGCGGGTATCCGCCCCTCGTGGTGGAGGCGGACGAGGTTGGAGTGGCCGTCGAGGATGAACCTCTTGATCAGCTCGAAATCGATGGGCTCATCGGTAACGAGGGGCGCGTCCTGCTCGACGTACATCAACAATGAAGTGTCGATGCGGTCCAGGACCGCGCGCATCATGCCCGTCTGATGCTGGTGTTCCTCGAAGATCAGGGGCCAGACATTGCCGTATACGTGGTCCGCTCGCCACAGGGCTGCCTGGATGAATCTCTCGTAGTCGTCGCGGCGATACCCCTGCTCGGACCGGACACCGTCGAAGGTGAGGATAATCTCCGCATCCGGCAGGTGGTGGCGGATCGAGTCCAGGGTTTCGTCCAGGATCTTCGTGTCCGGATGTGAAGGGATCGGGCTGACCGGGACGACGATCGTGACGTCACGCACTGAGGGCTCCGAGATCTTCCAGATCCTTCCGCAGGGCGCGGGCCAATCCACGTTTGTGGCCCATCCACCAGGCAGCCGCCCGGTTCGCTATCCGCGGGTAGTCGGATAGGACGTCGGTGATGTATCCCGGGAGGTCCGCGTAGTCGCGCAGGATCGGGAACGGTGCACCCGGGAACAGTCGCTCCCAATAGCCCGCGCTGTCGTAGGCCGGGGAGATGTCATCGGCGATCGGCACAGTGTGGGCTTCGAGCGCCTCGTACAGGCGGAACGAGTCCGGACTGAACGCCCCCGACGGCGCCGGCGCTACCTTCGCGCCGCACATCTGCCGCGCGTACTCCTCCGGGTGGAGCCCCTGCGTGAAACCTTCTGTAGCGGTGACGCGCTGGACATGGTTGTCGCGGGCCAGAGCCGAGAACGCTTCCACGCGGCGTGTGTGGGTGTTCTGCGCCGACAGAAACACCTCCACCGTCCGCTCCGGCATCTCGCCGAGGTCGTTGAAGTGCGGCGGAAACCCGAGCGGGATCAGGCGGGCGGTGCCGTAGTCCTCATCGGTCCGCGGCGTTTGCACCCACCAACGAAGGTTCGGATGCTGTAGCGCCTTGATGTCGAACAGGTCTTCCTCGTCCGACGTTCGGATGGCCAGCACCCAGCGGTAGCGCGAGAGCGCTTCGCTGATCTCGTGCTCATGTCCGGCCCAGTAGCGGCCCGGCACGATCAAGACGATCCCATCGGCCTTGACGTAGGCGTCGAAGCGCTCGAACTCCAGGCCGGTCGGGTACAGCTGGTTCGCGAACAAACGGTCCAGGAGGTTCTGGTCCCATTGGTTGCCTGGGGCCAGGCGGACAACGGGGATCACAGCGGCTCGTACACCGTGTGCAGCTCGTGGGCGTAGTCGAGGATCGTCTCACGGTAGCCGAGGTCGATGATCCAGTTCCGGAAGTCCCGCGAGTACTCGCCCCACTGGGCATATAGAAATTCCGGGTGGATCGACGCGAACAGGGTTGGCCGGTGATCGCGCAGCGTCCGCTCGGCGCCGCGCAGCACCTGCCACTCACTACCCTCTACATCGAAGCAGATGACCGTCGGCGGCTTCCACTGTGCGACCACGTCGTCCAGACGGATCTGTGGGTAGTTCGCGGCTTCCAGGTACAGCTCTTTGAAGCCGTGGTCTCCGACGATCTCGCCCGTCGCGTAGTCCGGCCACGCCTGGAGTAGCCGCGCGCCATGTGTCCGTGTCTCGTTGGACGCGAACCCGGGCCAGCACACCGGGACATGCAGGTTGTTGGCGTCCCAGATCGATTTCGTGTTCGGCCACGCCAGCGGATTTGGTTCGAACAGCGCAACCTCGGCACCCCACGTCTGACACAGCGCCGGGAACTCGCCTTCTTCGCTGCCGCAGTAGAACACCACGTCAGTGGGCCCGATGCGATCGGCCATCGCGTCCAGGCGCTGGCGTTCCCAGCCGCCGTTGGCCAGATCCCATTCAGGCCGCGCGGCGCGGTGCTCCGGCAGCAGGATTTCCCACCGGCCGTTGACGAGCGTAGGAATCATCTCGGTCATGCGAACACGGTTTCCAAGATCGTCTGCCACCGGTGCCGGTACGTCCCCGATGCCTTCACCATCTCATGGCCCGCACGACGGATACGTTCGCGATCCTCGTCATGCTCCAACATCCAGTCGATCTTCGAACGCAGGCCGTCGAAGTCGCCGAAGTCGAAGTACAGCAGGTGCTCGCCGTCCTTGAACCACTGCTCGAGCCCGGTGATCCTCGGGAATACCTGCGCGCCTCCGCGGCCAGCGCACTCCCAAAGTCGATCGCTCGCGTAGTAGGGGTAGTCGAAGTTCAGGCAGAGCGTGTCGCCTACAGCCACCTTCGAGTTCGCGTACAGCCGGTTCAGGTCGTCGCCGCGAACGGTGCCCGTGTCCCCGTCGCCGCCGACGTGCGTGAAGCGGGAGCCGTAAGTTTCCCTCAGCCAGTCGATCAGCTGATGGCGCCAGGGGTGCTCCGGGTGGTAGCGGCGAGAACCGACGAACACCACATCGTTGGCATGCTCTGAGGGCTGGTCCGAGATGTAGCACTCTTGGTCGTACACGCCCGCCGGCAGGAACCGACCCTTCACGCCCGTCTGCGAGTTGAACCAGTCCGCCATCAGCTTGTCGACGGTGAAGAACCAGCCGATGGACGTGTAGAACGGGTCGCACTCCAGGTCGCGTTCACGCTGTAAGCCTCGCCAGAGGTCCAGGTGGTAGGTCACTGTGGGGATGTCCACGCGGTTCAACCGTCGCAGCACCGCCTCCAACGACATCCCCGGTGTGCGCCAGGAATGGGTGTGAACGAACACCAGCATGTCCGAAAGCAGGCCCTCCTCGAGGATCTGCTCACCACGCGCCTGGCCTTCCTGGAGTCGAATTACTTCGTGGCCGATCGACTCGAGAGATTTGGCGTGGTGGCTCTCGGAGGAGTGTTCGGAATTCACGTTACCGACGAGGGTTATCCGCACTGGCCAAAATACCGTTCCTCGGCCGCCTTACGGGCGGCGATGGCTTCTTCCTTGGTCTTGAAGTAGCCGAGTTCGATGCGCTTCGACTCCGACTGATGCGTGATGTACGCGCGCCACAACTTCGCGGGCTTGAAATAGCCGACGCCCTTGTGTCCGCTGGTGTTGGCCTTGCTCGGTGGGGTATTGAAGTTGTTGGTCGAGCGATCGACAATCCGCAGATTGGATCTACGGTTGTCCAGCTTGTCGCGGTTGATGTGGTCCGTGTCCATGCCCAGCGGCGTCTGCATCAGGTAACGGTGCATGTACATCTTGATGTAACGCTCTCCGTTCCAGTGGTTGCGAGACGCATAACCGCTGGCGTTGAGAGACCATTTCCACTTCGCCACAGCTGCATAATCCGACTCTTCAACGAGCACATAGGTGAACTCGCTGACGTTCGGGATCAGAACTGGGATAGCTCGAGCCCCGGCTGGCACCGGAAGGTTCTCCAGCCAGGTCTTATCTGGAGATATGCGACCCGGCAACTCGGTGGTCCCGTACTTGATGTAGCGCCTGTAGTGGCGATTGCACCACTGTCGCTTCTCCGCCTCGCGGTCGCATCCCTCGGCTGAGCACGTACCCTTATCCACAGTGACCTCCTCAACAGGTCGCTCATGCCCCGGGAGTGTTAGCGCACTCGCCGGGGTCCTTGCGTATGAATTCTATTGGTGCCCACCGACAAACGAGCTAGCCCGCCGAGCCCGTCACGGCGCCGATGATGGCGCGCGGGATGCGGAAGTTGTCCCACGTGATGGCTTCCCAGAGGATCCCGAAGAGGAAACCGGCCATTATTCACTCCTGTCACAAAACATACCGACGAAACCGGTGCGAGCTGCACCGATGCTGCACTTACCAGTGGACGGACTCTTCGACGCTCCGTGCCGCGCGTGCGGTCACCAGCACCTTGCTCCCCGACGGCCGCCACGACTCCACAACCCCGTACCAAACATCCGGGGCGATGCCTTCCTCGGCGTCCGGGTCGCCGATCGCTACCAGGAACCGCTGCGGGTTGGGCGAGGTGGTGAGGCGGGAGATGAACTCGCCCTTCTCGGCGGAGAACACACGCTGCAGAGGGCCACCGGTGTCGACCAACTGCGCGCCCGAGAGGACTTGCGAGCCCTGCTGCGGGTCCTGGGTGTCGTTGACGCGGATCACGCTTGGCCTTTCAGTTCAGCCACCCGGGCGGCCACACGGGCCACACAGTCGGCGTAAGCCTCGGTCTTCGTGGCGGCCTGGCATTGAATCCCCCGGGGATGGACCGCGGCCCACTGCCCGTCGTCGAGCTGCTGGGTTTCGATCTCGTCGATGTTCCAGAACTCCTCGGGATCCGGGGGTTCGGGCCAGCTGCCGTCTTCGTTGCGCCACAGATGCTTGCCCGGGTCTCCGGCGCCTAGATGCGCGCCAGGGGTGGGAACCCAGCGGACGATGGCCTTGCCCGGGTCGTAGGAGATGCCCAGTTGGATGAGATATTCCGCCAACCGCACCGATCCGCCGATGCGCATCGAGGTGGGTTCGGCCAGTTTTCGGCCGGCGGGATTCTTCCACTCCGGTAGGTGGATCACCGCAAGGAGCTGCGCGAGTTCCACGACTTCCGGGTCTAACTGTGGGACGTTCTCCGGTTGCGGAAGTCTGCCTTCGGCAGCCATCTGCACGAACTGCTTGAACTGCGGGGTGACGAACTCTCCGCCGAGGTTCTCGTAGCCCGGTGGGGGTTTGCGCTGGTCGCGGTCGGGATGCGGAGGGAACTTGATCTCGTTCTGGGTGTCGGTCATCCGATACGGAACCTTGTCACGCGAATCAGGAAGCGGGTGAAGCGGAGGACCAGGGCATCCCAGGCGTCGGTGATCAACGGCCGTGCGTCATTCCCCGGCGGCGCCAGACGCGCTCGACGGCTGCCGCAGCGGCCAGCGCGTCGGGGTTGTGGACGAAGATGCGGTTCGACAGCGGCATCTCCCGCGTGGTCTCCGTGACCTTCGGTGGGTAGATCCGGTGTGCGGTGCGGATCAGCAGGCCCGCCAGCGTCTTGCGCATCAGTTGGCCTCTTCTCGTGGCTTCGGGGCAGTATGCCCACAGCACCCGAACATCTCCCCCGTCATTCGGTCGTAGAACACGAGGGCGTAGCTGTTGGGCACCTTCACCGCCTCCATGTGCGCGATAGGCGGTGCGGGAGGGACGAGGTGGTCGGCCCAGCGGCGGAGATAGCGGGCCAGCCAGTACTTCACAGCTGCTCCAGGAACTCGCGCATCCGCTGCGATGTCCCCGGGATGCCCGCCAAGAGACTGACGATGTCCAATGCCGCGTCCACTGCGATGTCGACGTGCCCGACGATGCGGGCGAATTCGAGACGCTCGCACGCCTCCTCGAGGTCGGTGGCGAGAGGCGCGGCCATCAGAACTGCCACGTGCCGATCGGTGCCGTGTACGCCAGCTCCAAAGTGCGCAGCGGGGCGGGATGGCAGAACAGGCGAACCAGGGCGGCCCAGTCGATCACAGCGTCTCCTCGATGGTCAGCGTGTATCCGGTCGCGGTGGTCTCACGACCGACCTCGCGATACCGGCGGCCCTCGATGAACCAGTCAGCGCCGGGGATGGTCGGGGCGAAGCCGGGTGCGTGGAAGGTGCACAGGCTGGGCTCGAATTCGATCGGGCCTTCGATGGGGCCGCCGGTGGCGAACTCGGGCATCAGGGCTCCAATGCGATCGGTTGGGTGGCATCCGCCATCACAGCGGCGGCGTTGAAGTGGTCGCCGACCATCAATGCGACATCTCGGATGACCGGCCGCATAGGCTCCAGCACCACAGCGCCGTAATGCGGGTCGCTGAGCACGTGTCGGCCGATCAGGTTCCCGACCTCCTCGACGGCATCAGACACACACTGCTCGACGGTGCTCAGGTCCACAGGGGGCTCCTTGTCGGTTACCGCTGAAAAAGGAATCCGCAGGTCACACCGCGAACCTTCCGGAAATTCCGGATACTTCGCAAAGAAGGGGCCGCAGCGCGCGGCAGCTCTCAGGCTGTGGAGGTCGGAGCTGCGTCGAGGACGTCGGACCTCGGCGCGCTGCGGGGTCTTAGGCGCAGCGTCCGCGCGCTGCGGGATGGTCACGGGTGGCCCGTTCAGCCTTCGCGACGTCGATCACCTTGTACAGCTTCCGTTTCCGCTCGTCCATCCCGGACGGTGCGAGGTGGCCGCGGGCAACCCAGTTGTTGATCGCCTGCGTCGTCACCCCGCACAGGGCGGCGGCGGCGGTTGCGGTGACGAGAGAGTTGATCCCCTCGGGGGAGTCGATTGCTGAGCCAGCCATTTCGGTCCCCTTTCACAGCGAAACCCCGGCAACAAGGCGTCCGGGGTTCGGTTGGGGCATAGGTGTACCAGTGGCGTCAGCGTAACATGTTTCGCTGTTCACGCCGCATTCGCCAAGATTGTGTCGAGGACCATGCGCGTATAGAACGGGTAGTGCTCCTCCGGGATGGTGTGGCCGCAGTTCTCACAGTCGATGAAGTCGCTGCGGAAGTCGATCGTGCGGTGCAGCAGTCGCAGGTCGCACGCCGGGCATGGGGTGGGGAGGGTCTGTTTGGGTCGGGTGTAGCCGAGACGGGCACGGATCTTGCCGTGCAGGTCCCGCATGTCGACAGCGGCATCTCCACCGAAGCCGGAGGCAGCGAGTTGCGGGATTCGGCATTCGAGGTAATTCCACGCCGCCCGGACTCGATAGTGTTCCGTGATGCCGGGGTGCGGGGGCGGTGTTTCGCCGAGGTGATCGGCGAGTGAATCATGAGTCCAATTGAGGACGGTGGCGATCTCTGCCGCTGTGTCGCTCGCCCACTCGGCGGGGTGCCCGAATACCTGCCGGACCTGAGAAACTCGCTCCTGCTGGCGCCTGGGTGGCAAGGGGAGCGTTGTGGAGAGGTTTACCCAGTCCAGCGCAAGCCAGCCGAGCAGGCGCGCGAATCGGCGCTGGCATGGCTCACACATTCCGAGGCTCGTCAGGTAGGCGTCGCCGTTCTGGTCGCGACAACCCGGGTACGTGCAGGGACTAATGCCCACGGCGTGACCTCTCCCTCTTCCGATGGGTGACTACCTGCGGTTGGTGAGTGCGGCGCTGAAAGTCGCCCGGATCCCAGAGGTCATCGGTTTCTGGGGAGTCGATTTCAGCGATCCGCTTCAATACCTCCGCGTTGGCCTCGAACCATTCCCGGCCGTCGGTGCGCCAAGGGCTGAACCGACTGTGCTCGTCGCGCTCGAGTTGGCGGCCGCCCTTCCGGATCTTCAGGACTTCCATGGTGGGCGGGTAGGTGGCGAGCCTGCGATCGAGGTCGGTGGTGTGGCCGATCTTCACTCGGTCGCCGATACGGAGGTAGTAGACGTAGCCGCTCGTCTGCGGATCCGCCTTCGGCAGCGGCGGCAGCCCCTTCGGAATCTGCGAGTCCTCCTGCATGGCCTGTACCGCAGCCCATGTCAGCAACGCATGGTCCTGGCACAGGAGGACATTCGCGTCCAGGAATCGGTAACTGACGCTTACGGTGCACAGCGCCCAACTGCATCGCGTCGATGAGGGCGAATCGGGGTGCGGCCTGTGACGACCACCCGCATAGATGCTCATGACCATGGCCTCCACAGCCTGTCGCTCATGAGTTCGATTCTACCGATTTCGTCCGCTGATCTCGAGTCGCCGAACCGGCAGGTCAGGGGTGATGTAGCGCGCATCCGCCGAAGCTGTTGCCCCCGCCGAAGCGTTGCGGCCATGCGGCCCAAGGGTCAGTCCGGTCCAACTACGCGGCGCTCACCGGCTCTCTGTATACGCCGTGGTCATCGACGGATGCGCCCCCCACGATAGTCGTTGCCGCCGACAAACTCGAGCCCCCCAGAAATGACCAAAGCCACCCCGGTTTCGAGGTGGCCTTGCCAGTGCGGCAGCGATGCGAACTGGTTGTCTCCACGGAGAAGAGTAGCGGATCAGCGTGACGAACTCGAGCCGCCCCAGCCGATCTGGAAGGACGGCATCGAGGAAGGCTCGCCGAAATCGGCCGGGAGATGGTAGCGGTGGCTGAACTGGTCGATCTGTGGCAGTCCGGCGATGGAGGCGATCACATCCAAGGCCAGATCCCGCGCGTATTCGATCAGCTGCTCCACGTCGTCCGGGGGTGGCGTGAACTCGCCCTTGAACAACGATCCTGGGCACAGGACCGGGGAGTCGTCTGCGCTGTAGCGGTAGTCGGGGTCGAGCACGCCTCGGCGACGCATGTCCCTCATACGTTGGGTGATGGCCAGGCCGTGCCATTCCTCACGGCACCAGGGATGCGGGCAGCGTGGGAAGTGCTCGCGGCCGAACACATACGGTTCGTCACCGGCGGCCTCAACGAACTGCCGATAGGGCGCGCTCACGGCTTCTCTCCTCGCTCCTGGTCGAGTATCTCCCGAACCTGCTCCAGGGCAGCAGAGATAGCGGCGTGGGCGCGACGGACAGGATCAGGCTGGGCGTCCTCCACGGGCTCACCAAGCACCGCTTCCAGCCCGCCAGCTTCCTCGGTGGCCTTGACGAAGCCGTAGACGTCGTCGCCGAGGAGCTTCCGCATCTTGTGCTCACGCTCGACCGCGCGCAGCCGGGAGTCGATCTCGACCTCCTCCCGGAACTGCTGGATGCGGGAGAGAGTCCATCCGCTGTCGCTCATGGGGTTGATCCTCCGTCCTCGGCGGCGATGCGCGACAGGGCCTCGATGATCGACTTGGACCCCAGGGTGGCGGGGTGTTCCCATTCCTGCTCCATCGCGCCGCCGACGACCCGGAACGAGATCCGGCGACCGGTGGGGTAGTCCACCGTCACGGCCAGGCCCTCGCGCAGTTCGCTCAGCGGCGGCTGGGTTTCCCATTCCCCGACCTGCCGCCACTCGTCATCCGGATCCCATGCCCGCCACAGTTCGGCCCGTGCGATCTTCTCCAGTGCGGTCACGGCTTCTCCGTCTCGTCGGCGGCCGTGGGAAAGATCGGGTTCGGCGGCACCGTGAAGGACTTCAGATCCGTGAAGTGCCAGCCGCTGGCGTCACGCAGCGGTTGCCGCTGCACCTCCTCGCCGTCCCGCTTGACGACGAAGTACCAGCCAGCGCCGTAGTTCTCCATCCCAGTCACATCGCCGGGCTCGACGTGGACGTCGTGGGCTGTGTAGGTGTCGCCGTTGCCGTCGGTGACCGTGGCGGTGTTGTCGGTGATCGACATCGAGATGGGCGCGATCATTGGGTGTCTCCTGTCTCGGTGGGCTCGGGGTAGAACGCCCGCCGGATCTCGTCTTCCGTGGGCTCATCCCCCGCTACCCGGTTGATGATCACGGTGTAACCGCAGGATTCGCAGTGGTAGGTGTACGCCAGGAAGTCGCCGATGGGCGTGCGGTCCTCCAAGGTGATGTCGGGGTGTTCGCACCCGCCCTCGGGGTAGATGGAGGCCAGAGCAGCAACGACGCTGGCGTACGCGTCTCTCTTCGCCGCATCGGAAGCGAGTTGCACCTCAGCGCTCAGCAACTCTTCTCGCGTCCGCCGCTCCTCCATCGCATCTCCGCCGCCGTGGTCGAGCCTGAGGGCCGCCAGTGTGTGCCTGCTCGCGGCGTACCGGCGAGCCGAGACGGTAGCTTCTACGGCAGCGACGGCAGCGAGGTATGGGGCGATCACGTTATCCCGTATCGCCTCCACCCGGTCCAGTGTGGCCTTCGGGGATTGGCGGGCGATGTGCTCGGCGTCCTGCATCGACTGCGGGTCATCCGAATCGCCCGTGCCTGCAACGCAGACGGCATCCGCGCCAGTCGGTCCGGCGAACACCGCCTCCTCGAAGGCATGGCCACTGCCGAGCGGCATCCCTTCGAGGCGGTGATGCTTGTTCGGGTTGTGTCGCCACGGTCCGGGCGTCGCTGCTCGCGCTATCCGCTCGTCCTCGGCGAGTCCAGCCCGGAGACGGGACAGGGGGTCGGTCACGACTTGCCCTCCTTCATGATCTGCCGCAGTCGTTCACGGGTGTAGCCGGTGCGGCGCGCGACCGCTGCTTGCGTGCCCCGTTCGCCGTTCTCCAGAACCTTGCGGATGGCGGCGTGCAGGTCTGCGAGAGCGGCCCTTTCGGCGGCCACGGCGCGTTGGTACTTGCTTATCGCCCGGTCCAGTTCGTCCACACATCATAGCATAGCCCAGTTGGCCAAACGGGGTTGACTTAGGCCAAACGCGTTTGGCATACTGGAAGTACACCGCAGGACAGGCAAGGAGCTTCCAATGACCGCCACCCGAGACCAGCTCGCCACCGAAACCGAGCGCCAGGCCACCGCCGTTCTCGCGGTAGCCCTGATGGAACTGTGCTCCCGCGGCACGCTCGACGAGACCGAGCAGTTGGTGCGCGGAGTCATCATCGAAACGCTGTACGACCGTCACCCTGAGGTCGCCGCCGCATACAACGCGTGGATCGACGATCTCGAATCCGACGCGACGGCCGAATCCGTCGTCATCGCTGCCGCCCTCAGCCTCTAGTCGTTTGCGTCGCGCCCGGCACGCCCCGGGCGCGGTGTTGACCACTAGAACCCAAACCCCGACAGGAGAATCCGATGGAACTCACCTACACCGCCGAGTGGATCGAACACGGCAACAGCACCAGATCTCACACGCTCGCCGTCGGCGACTACACCGCCCACGTCTACAGCTACCCCGGCCGTGAAGGCTGGGTGTGGTACGCGCGATGGATCGGCCTTGCTGATGACCCGGACCACGACGAGTTCGAGGAGATCGGCCGCGACAGCGCGGGCGACTCGGGGGATGCGCGCACCGCTGCTGAAGCCGCGATCCGGCAGCACCACGCGCAACGGTTCGCATAGCGCGCACGGCGCACATAGACCTGATTCCGGGCCAGCCACAACGACGTGTGCGAGTGGGGGACAACGGCGTCCCCCGCGACAGCCCGAACCTCGAGCCGGTGCGGTCAACGAAGAACCGCACCGGCCGATCGTGTTACGCCGCCTCCTCGAGGCTCGGGAGTTTCGCCAGCGCCGACAGATTCACCGCGGGCATGGGGTCGTCGATCGGCTCACCCAACAGGCGGCAGCCGATCGCCATGAGCACCACCGCGTCGGCGACGTCGTTGCCGGTGATGTCGATGTTGGCGTACCGGCGTACCGCCGCGGCCAGAACGGCGTCCTTGCCCGCGTTGCCCTTACCCGTGGCGTATTTCGCGCGGACGGTCGGCGGAACCGGGACGATCCAGTAGCCCTCGTGGCTGAGCCGCTGATACACGAGCCACCACAAGCCCGAGCGATCATGCTGCGAGCCGCTGTTGGACCCGTAGGACGGTGCCTCCACCACGATCAGCGGGAAGTCATCGGGCACCTGGTGGGCGATGTCGTCGGCGAGGGTGGACAGGCGCTTCCACCGGTCGCCCCAGGAGTCCGCCTTCGAGCCCTTCGACTTGACCGTGCGGGTGTAGGCGCGCGGGTCGCCCGGGGCGGTGCAGGAGAACCCGGTGGAGGTGAGCGACAGATCCAAGCCGACAACGGAACCGAACTGGGTCACTGCTCCGGCTCCTTCCAGTCCGTCACCAAGCGCGTGCGCCGCAACATGCCCCGCCCGATGTACCGGCCCTCGACGGACGTAGGCAGGAGGCCGGCTGCGGCGAGGGCGTCGGCGTATCGCGCTCCCCACTCCTGGAACAGCTCTCGCCGTGGGCCTGAGAGCTGCTCCCAGGCAGGATCGCTACTGCGGGCGGGGGCGCGGTTCTCCCATGCGGCGCGGGCCAACGCTTCGACGTACTCGCGCCTGATCTCCTCGGGGGTCACGGCTTGGCCTCCTTCGGTGTGGTCCAGGTGACGGGGCCCGCGTGGCGGTGCTGTCCGCGATGGCCCTGGTCGCGGTCGCATTGCAGGATCAGGCGGGCGTCGATATAACCGCCCTCGTCGGGGAGTAGCGCCTCGAGACGGGACAGGCAGCGGGGAGGCTTCGGTGTGGTCACGGCTGCTCCTTCGGCCACACGAACAGCTGCGCGCACCCGCCGCCCTCCAGTGGAGAGCGGACCAGCCGTCCGTCGATGCGCTGTTCGCTCGTGGCCATCTCGGCGCACTTCTCGAACAAGGCCCGCGCATCCTCCAGACTGGTCGCGGCGATATAGAACGACATGTCGGTCACGGCTGCGCCTCCCGGACCTCGCCGAGCACGTACTCAACGTTGCCGTAGCGCTTGCGGTCCGCGATGGCCGCGTCCTGCCATGCCCCGGCGTCACTCTCGGCGGGCTCGCGCTCGCCCCAGATCGACCCGACAGGGCGGTAGTCGAACTCGCCGGGCTCGCTCCGGTGGGGACGCTTCGCCAGGACGACGTACCCGAGTGGGGGACGCTGCGCTGCCACTGCCTGCACCGCAGCAGCGCGGAGCATCTCCCGCATGAAGTCCCGCTCATGCTCCAACTCGGCGACCCGGGCGGCGAGCGCTTCGAGCGCGACCAACTGGCCGGGTCGCGCGCTGATGGCCGCTTGAGCGCGGATCTGATCCGCAAGGCTGTCGGTCACGGCTGTACCTCCTGGATCTCACGCAGGACTATGACCGGGAGGGCGAGGTCGTATGTGCCGACGGTCCCAGCGGGTGTCGCCCACTCGGACCGATAGCCGTCGTCATCAGTGACGCCGGGCGCGAACTCGGTGATCTTGAGTGCGGACACGCCGGCGTCGGTCACCACCATCGACCCGACTGGTAGGGCGTCGAGGTTGATCAGGCGCGCGTCGACGCGGGGACACTGCGCAGCCTCCAACTCAGCGATGCGGGTGCGGGCGGAGAGCACCTCGGCCGCCATCGCCCGCTCGTTGTCGTTGGTGCACACCATGTCGTCGTAGGCGAGCTGCCGCAGTCGTTCGTCGGTCAGTGGGATCACGGCTGCACCTCTCGGAGGGCTCGGATGGTTGGGCACGGGTACATCTGCCAGTTGCCGTTGTCGGTGCCGCACCCAGAGCAGACCCGGGTGAGCTGACCGCGTGGGTGGTGGCGCATGTTCAGGGCTTCGATCGGCAGGTGCACCTCCCTCACGCGGTCGAGCTGCGCCTCCAACTCGGTGATCCGGGCCCGTGCTTCGGCGAGCTTCTCCAGCGCCTCCAGGACATACCCCGGGTCGATGACCAGGGTGCGGCCCTCCGCGTCCGCCTCACGGGCGGAGGTCTCGAGGAAGGACAACTCGAAGTTGGGCTCGGTCATCGGCCGGCCTCCTTCGGCCCGTGGTCGCCGTCGTGGTCGGCCAACTTCCTGCAATGCAGGTAGCTGCCGCAGCACTCGCACCTGTATCGGGTGCCGCAGTCGCCGTACAGGCGCCCGTACTCGTCGATTGCGATCAGGTCATGCGAGTGATGCAGCCGCGCGAAGTCCACCAACTCCCACGGGAACTCGAATTCCCACCGCACGTGGTAGGCGAGGATTTCCCGGACCGGCTCCAGCGCCTCGAACGTGTCCGCGATCAGCTTCATGTGCGGGATCAACTGCTGGATGCGGTCACCGCCGTGGTTCCACTCGAAGTTGCAAGTGACGTCACATGCTCGGCACAACAGGTTCCATGAGTTGCTCACGGCTGCTCTCCGTCCTCGGCGCCTTCTTCTGCCGGCGTGTACACCGCGTAGCTGACGAACGACGCCAGAGTCGGGCACGGCCAGGGCACGTGGTTGTCGTTGGCCCACGTGTGGTGCTCGTCGGTTTGGCAGCGCCGGCACCGCAACTCCAAGGCGACACCACGCAGTGGCTTCACCACCATCGGCGGATGCTCGCCATAGATGGCGGCGAGGATCTTCTCGTGCGCCTTCATCTGCGCGCGGTTGTTGGTGTTGAACTCGCGGAGTTCGGCGACCTCGGCTTCGAGGTCCGCGATCCGCTGCCGGCTTTCCTTGCTCATCGGTCTCCGTCCTCGGGGAGTGGGACAACCGACCACGACAGGACAGGCCGCGACAGCAATTCGGCGTTTTGGGCCTTGCCCTGCTCTCGCTGCACTCGCCGGATGTGCCGCACTTCCCGAACTGCCAGGTCCTCCCCTTCGGGGACTTTCCACGTCGTCGGCGGCTGCCCTTCCTCGGCATACCGCCACCCGTACTCCAAGCCGACGACATCACTCTGCGGGACGACCAGGAACTGCATGCCGATCATGTCCGCCACATGCTCGGCGTGCTCGACGCTGGTCATGAACTCCAACCCGGGGCAGCCTGCGCAGCCGATGCTGATACGGCCGGTGAGCTGATGGTCGGAGATGACGCGGGCGAGGGCCTCTCGTGGGTCGGTCATGCGCTGGCCTTCTTCCTCGGCCGGAACGGCTCGCCCTTCGGCTGCACGCCCTTCGCCAGGCAGGCCGGGCACACATCACCCCACAGTCTCGCGGCGAACCAACCCTGCTCCTGGAACAACTCCAGCGGCGGCGAGGTCGGGAACGGTTCGGAGGTGGTGGCGCAACCGGGCTGGTCGCACATCATCACCCAGTCGTGGTTCTTCTCGCTGATCCATTGGCGGGTCATTCGGTGTCTCCGTACTCGGGGGTCCACAGGACGACGATCTCGTTGCCGTCGGCTACGTCGATGATCTGTTCGCTGTGGCTGTGGTCGTCGGTGCCCGGCGTGATCCACCATCCTGAGCCGATGTGCTGCTCGACCGTGTCGGCCCACCGGATGACGGTGTCCACCGGCAGGGCGTCGAGTTCCTCGGCGGTTTCTATGCGTCGGGCGGGTGACCGCAGCCCGGCGTTGAGGACCGCAGCAGCGAGCGCCTTGACGTCGAACCAGCCGTCGAGGCACAACGCCTGCCCTCCCCCGTTGGGCGGGAACCAGTCCTGGTTCTGCTGCTGCGATACGAGAAGACCGCCCAGCAGCTCGGCGAGGGCGTCAAGTTCGTTGCTCATTCGCTGGGCCTTTCGGTGATGTCGGGGGTGTGGAGGACGGTCCAGGGGAACGACTCCGGCAGATCCTTGGCGACCTCCGCGACGGTCATTCGGAACGTGGCCGCGAAATCCAGGACGGTGCGCATCCCACGCCACTCGCCTGTCCCACCGTGGTCGATCGAGCAGATGGTGCCGTTGCAGGAACGGATCACCGAGCCGGTGGGCAGGATGGCCAGACCTTCGGGGGTCTCGATCCGCTCGGCGGGTGGACGCCAGCCAGCCGCGATCACGGCGACGGCGGCCCTGCGGGCTACGTCGTGGTCGATATCGGCGGCGGGACTCAGAATGTCGGCCAGGAGGGTGCGGTCACTCGCCATCGGTGGGCCTTTCGGTGATGTCGGTGGTGTCGGCCATCGCTTCCCGGTACTCGATGTACGGCTGGATGGCGGCGCGGATGTCTTCGGCCCAGCAGGCAGGGCACTCGTCGTGCCCGTCGCCGACGCCGTGGTCGTGCTCGTACTCGCTGTGGTCGTCCTGCGCGTAGGCGAGTTCGAGGAGGTTGGCGATCACCCTGCGGGCGATGAGTCGTTCGGCTTCGGATTCGATCAGGCTTCCGGCGAGATCAGAGACCGCCGCTTTGCCACCTCCTGAGGCTGTGGCGGGGCGAACTACGGGGGTCTGGTGTCTCCGGGTGGTTTGAGGGCTCACAGAGCCTCACCGCCCGCGAGGAACTCCACGGCCGCCGACTCCAGCCCCGCCACATCCGGCGCCGCAGCGTGGATCTCCGCCAGCTGCTTGATCTTCGAATGCCGGTAACCAGACCAGTGCATGTCCCCGACCGTCACCACCGGCAGCTCCTGGTAGCCGAGGACGGCCACGGCGTCGTAGGCGGCTTCGTCGGTGGTGACGTCGCGGTAGGTGTAGGGCAGGCCGAGACGTTCGAGGTGGGCGGTGGTGGTGTGGCAGCGGGAGCAGGCCGGGCGGCCGTAGACGGTGATCTGGGGCGGGGTGGTCATTCGCGTTCTCCTTCGATGGCTTGCTGGGCGCGGAGGCTGGGCGTGGACTCCGCGAAGTCGTGGGTGGTGGTCGTGCCCTTGATCAGGTGCGGTTTGTGATCCAGGCACGGGATGGGGCGGCCCTCCTCGTCCTCGCCGAGCCGGCCGTTGCGGCAGTTCGGGTTACGGCAGGAGCGGCGTTGGGGGTCGCCGTACCGGTCGGGACTCATGACGCACGCCCCGGGAACTCGACGACCGCGGCGCCCTTACGGGGCGGCTTGTGGTCGCAGTCGGTGCCGTCGGCACGATGACCGTCGTCGTCGCACAACTTGCAGGCCACGATTCGCGCCTTGGCCAAGCCGTTGCGGTCACGCTCCGCGGCGAACGGGTCGTGGCTGCACACGCGGCGAGCTTCGTCGTAGCCGTCGTCGTCGCACAGGTGGCAGTTGGCGATCGCGCGGGCTCGGTCCTCGGCCGCCTGGCGGGCAGCGGCCGACTCGATCGCGGCGGCGGTGCGGCGGCGCTCGTCGGTCGCGCGCTCGCGGTCGGTCTGCCATCGGGTGTGCGCCTGCCGGGCGTCGGCGCACGCGCGGCACGGTGCGTCGGTTCCGGTCGGGTGTCGCTCGCAGGTGCGCTTCGGCTCAGCGGCGGCGAGCAGTCCGAGCAACCACGCCTCGCGGGCTTCGAAGGTGTCGGCGCAGGCTTGGCACTCGCGTACGTAACCGGACTCGTGTCCCGAATGGAATTTCGGCGGGGGGGCGTTGCGTTCGGCGGTAGCGCCTACGTGACGTTCCCCTGTTACGTAACCACTTATGGAGCTGGAGCTAGGAGCTGGAGCAGGAGCAGGTAGGGAGGCGACCCCCTGCGGGACCCCCTGAACGACCCCTTCGGTTTCGGGGTAATCGACGGGCTGATCGACCCCCTGATCTAAGGGGTAACCGACCCCCTGATGAACCCCTTTCGGGAAGGGGTAACCGACCCCTTCCGGTTGGGGTGAATCGACCTCTTCCACGGAGGGGTAGCCGAAGGGGTAGGACGCGGGGTCGATCGACTTGCGATCGATCAGACCGGCGACCTCCGGCTTGCTCCATCCCTTCAGATCCGGCTGATTCGCGTGCAACTTCTGCAACTCGTGGACGATCACCCCCCGCAGCGTCAAGGACGCGACCGCGCCGAAAGCGAGGGACATCGACACCGCGACGTTCGGGTTCTTCAGCAATCCGTCGTTCTTGATGAACGATCGGATCAGCACCTCCTCCGAGTCTTCGTCCACGACGATGTACAGCCCGCGCACCAGCCAGTCGCCAGCCGAACGCACCGCGTCGGCGGTCCACCCGGCCGCGTTCGCCGCGATCCGCCCCGGGCGCCAGTCGGCGACACCCGCGTAATTGAGCGACGGCGAGGTGACGAGCACGAAGTACAGGTGCTGCGCCTCCGGCGGCAAGGCACGGAAATCGTCGTCGGACCAGATCGACAGCCAGATCCGGGCATGATCACGCGCCATGCTGCACCTCCTCTTCGAGCCGCAGCACTGCCGCGCGCTGGATCACGTGACCGGGCAGCATCTGCCCGGTGATGGACTGCCGGAAGTGCTCGTTCACCGCGCGTTCAGCGAGGTCGATGGTCAACCACTCCATGCCGGGGCGGTCGAACAGCACAGCCCAGTTGAGGATCTGGAAGTCCATCGGTGCCCAGAACATCTCGTTCCATACAGCGGCAGCACGGAACACGGCGGCCGCGATGGCGCGGGATTGCGTGGTGACGACGGGGAGCTTCGGCTGTCCGTAAGAGAGGATGTTGGCCCGCCATTCCGCTGGGTCGCCGCGGAAGATGGGATGCTCGGGGAGGTTGTCGGTCATCGCACCCCACCTCGGCCGAGGTGGATGGCACGGTACAGGCTGTCGAGGGTGAAGAAGTCGCGGTGACACACCGTGCACTCCAGGCTCTTGCCGCCCGTCCGGAGGTGGGTCTCGAACCGGCGGTACAGGCTCGTCATGCATCGGCCGCACACCAGCATGTCGAAGCAGCCGTGCTGGTCGTACCAGTACTCGGCGGGCGGCCGGTAGGTCTTGTGCGCCGTCGAGCCGCAGAGCGGCGCGAACGCGAGATCGGAGATGGCCGCGATGTCAGCGGCGGGAGCAAACGACAGATCAACAGGCGAGGAGTCAGAGGATATGGGTATCCTCATGAACACCCCCTTTCCGATTGCAGCGGTGAGGGGTAGGCCCTGGGATCGCAGTTTCGAACGGTGTTGGTAGCACTGTTCGGGCTCACCCGGGGCCGTCTTGATTTTACCGGGGATTCGCTGGGATCTCGAGCCGCCACACCCGCCGGATTCGAACGAATGTGTGAGTCGCACAACGGAAGTCGACATCACGACACCTCCCCCAGGTCCAGTCCCGGCTGTTGCAGACGAGTACGCAACGACAGGTCCAGGTACTCCCGGTTCAGGTCGATCCCGACGTAGCGGCGGCCGTGCTTGGCCGCGGCGAGACCGGTAGTGCCCGAACCGGAGAACGGGTCCAGCACCGTGCCACCCGGCTTGCATCCGGCCTGCACGCACCGCTCGGCCAGCTCCAGCGGCATCGTCGCGAAGTGCGCGCCGGGGAAAGGTTGCGTGTTGATCGACCACACGTCGCCGGGGTTCGCGCCGTTCTCCGCCATGCCGCGCGTCTTCGCGTTGGGTCTCTGACCAGGTGCCGTGTAGGGCTTTCTCGCCCGCGACGCGGCCGCGATCGTCGACTCGGCGTGGGGTTCCCGGATCGCGTCGAGGTCGAACCAGTAGCGGCGCGACTTCACGAACAGGAACACCTGCTCGTATCGAACGGAGAGCCGGTCGGTGATGCTCTCGGGCATCGCGTTCGGCTTGTGCCAGACGATCGCGTTGCGCAGCACCCAGCCGTCATCCTGGAGTGTGAATGCCACCCGCCATGGAATGCCGAGCAAGCTTTTCGGCTTAGCCCAGCCAGCTCCCGGGCGGTCGAGCACCCGCGCTGGAGGCCGCCGCGCCTCGTTCTTGAGGTCGGGTTGAGTAGGTGATCCTTTGCCGCTGTAGAAGCTATCCCCGAGGTTCAACCACAAGGTGCCGTCATCAGCGAGCACACGCCGCAGCTCTGCGAACAAGGTCCGCATCGTCTCGACGTACTCAGCCGGGGAGGCCTCCAGACCGTACTGTCCAGGCTCCCCGTAATCGCGAAGGCCGAAGTAGGGCGGCGACGTGCAGATCGAATCGACCGATCCGTCCGGCAATCCACGCGCAACAGCAAGCGCGTCACCGTGATACAGCTTCACCGAGTCGTCTTCGAAATACGGCCGCATCACCGCACCTCCCCGATCTCGAACAGTCCCAGCTCATCCCCCGCCACCCGAGGCGCATCGGTCGGTGCCACGACCTCCACCCGCAACCCGGCGATCCGTGCCCGGTCCACGCAATCCCACGTGCCCCGAGACAGCGACCGGGCACCCGGCAGAGGGAACGCAAGGACGAGGTCGGCGCCGAGAGCGACCATCTCCGCGTTGCGCCGCATCCCAGCCGCCTTACCGAACAGACGCCACTCGGCCAGGTACACCTCCTCCACCACTCGGTAGTCGGGGTCGCAGATCGGCAGGGAGAACCAGGTGTGGGCGAAGTGGTCGGCGCCGGTGGGGCAGCCGCCGTGCACGACGGTGACCGTGCCCCCGTCCGGGAGGTTCTCCGCGACGGCCATGGCGATGGACTCCCACACGGCGTTCTCGTCGGGCCAGTGACGGGAGCCGGTGATGAGGAGACGGAAGGTGTCGATCACGCCACCCCTCCTTCCGGGTTGATGGCCAGCGCGTACTGATCACCGCACTCGGACGGGACGACCACCACTACTGGTTCGCGGCCGTGCACCCGATCCAGGTACGCCCTTGCCTCACGCCCCACCACATCCGGCCGGGACGAATCCGCCTCCGCCCGCTCATACGGAGACAGGCGCCGGCCGCAGTCCCCCGAACGGATCACCCGACCGCACAGGCAGTACGTCCGATCGTTGACCGGGTTGTAGAGCACACCCTCGTGACGGGCATCGATGCAGCGGTAACGGTTCTCCAGCTCCCACGAGAGGGCCGGGGGATGAAGGGTGATCGGACGCTGACGGAAGAGCGTGGTCACGCCGCACCTCCTTCGATCGGATTCACGCGGCCGTCATCTGTGAGCAGCACCCACCGGCCGCGGTACAGAACAGGGACCTCCGCGGCGGTCCGGGAGCCGTTGCGGCGCACCAGCCAGCCGTTCGCGTACGCCTTCGCCCGATTCGACTCCACTCGTCGATGGCAGCGGGATGCCAGCCCTAATCCGTTGGCCGCACGGTTCACCCACGGCTCGCTCGTGCCACCGAGCGCGCGCGGGCCGCGGTGATGCCACTCGAAGATCGGGCCGCAGTTGTCGATCTCGCACATGCCACCGGAGCGGGCGCCCATGATGTCCTTGACCTTCTTCGGGAAACCTTGCGGACGCTTTGGCCTACGCAGGGCGGACTTCGCCAGGTTCTTGGCGGATGGATGGACGGTCACCGGTTCGTCCCCCCGATCCCGAGGATCTTCTCGATCATCCGAGACTGGGTCTGCAAGTTGGATTGATCCGCCTCGTGATCGGCGGCCAATCC